>JALUFA010000113.1 GCA_027052485.1 Hydrogenothermaceae bacterium | reverse complement strand
GGTAATTCCATCCCGTAAAGAGATTGTTGAAAGATTAAAAGAAGAAGGAAAAAATCCATACCCACATAAATTTGAGATAACGACAACGTTAGATAAAGTCAGAGAAAAGTATGAAAAACCTGTTCCGCAAGATAAGGTTTTTAAAATAAAGGGAAAGATAAAAAGAGTATCCAAAAGGGAGGATAAATACCTTATCAGGCTTTCAGACTTAACCGAACCTGTTGAGATACAGGTTTTAATCCCCCAGTCTGCAGGAAAGTTTGCTCCCTCTCAAGAGGTTATTTTTGAGGGAAAATTGAAAAGAATAGATGGAAAGCTTACACTTGTAGCTGAAAAAGTGGTAGAAGATGAGGAAGCACAAACGGTAGCAGAAGTAAAAAAAGAGTATGACTTAGACCCAAATAGAGAAAAAGTAAAGGTAGCAGGAAGACTAATCTCGCTAAGAGACCAAGGAAAGGCAGCCTTCGGTCATATTCAAGATGCCGATGGAAAACTACAAGTCTACTTTAGGAAAGACACTTTAGGAGAGGAAAAGTACAATCAATTAATGGATTTGCTAGATGTTGGAGATATCATTGGTGTAGAAGGTGAACTATTTAGAACAATGACTGGAGAGCTTACAGTTGAGGTTCAAGACGCACAGCTTTTAGCTAAATCCTTAAGACCTCTTCCTGAAAAATGGCACGGTTTAAAAGATGTAGAACAAAGGTATAGACAAAGATACGTAGACCTGATAGCAAACCAAAGGGCAAGGGAAATCTTTAAAATAAGGGCAAAGGCTATAAAAAGTTTACGAGAATTCCTTGAAGAAAAAGGTTTTATGGAGGTTGAAACCCCAATCCTCCAAACGGTAGCATCTGGGGCAATGGCAAAACCTTTTATAACTCATCACAATGCCCTTGATATGGATTTATTCCTAAGAATAGCACCAGAACTTTACCTAAAAATGCTAATCGTTGGCGGTTTTAACAGGGTTTATGAGATAGGCAGAAACTTTAGAAACGAAGGTATAGACACTACCCACAATCCAGAGTTTACAATGGTTGAGTTTTACGGAGCTTACCTTGACTACAATGACCTGATGAACCTAACAGAGGAGCTTTTTAGAAAGATACTCCTTGATACAAGAGGGACACTGAAAATAACGTGGGAAGGTCAAGAGCTAGACTTTGAAAAACCATTTAGAAGAGTAAGATTTTTTGATGCTTTAAAGGAAAAGACAGGAAAAGATAAAGAGTTTTTCTTAGACGAGGAAAAAGCTAGAGAGTTTGCAAAAGAGGTAGGCATACCAAAGGCAGACCAGTTAACCCATGCAAAACTGTTAGATAAGCTTTTCGAACACTTTATAGAAGAAGATTTAGTACAACCTACCTTTGTGATAGATTTCCCTAAAATCTTATCTCCGCTGGCAAAGACCCATAGAGAAGACCCAGACCTTGTGGAAAGATTTGAGCTTATCATTAATAAAAAAGAGCTTGCAAACGCATATACAGAGTTAAACGACCCTGAAGACCAGCGAGAAAGATTCCTCCAGCAGCTAAAAGATAAACTCAAAGATGAAGAAGCTATGGATATAGATGAAAACTTTATCACTGCGTTAGAGTACGGGATGCCTCCAACAGGTGGCGAGGGTATTGGTATAGACAGGCTTGTTATGATGCTGGCTGATACTCCATCAATAAGAGAAGTTATACTATTTCCAACATTAAGACCGGAAGGAAAAAAAGACGATGAAAAATAAATTTGTAGGAACATTACTTGGGGCTGCCATCGGCGATAGTATGGGAATGTGTGTTGAAGAACTGCCAATGGATGAAGTCATTATGCACTATGGAGACAAAATTACTGACCTTTGCGAGCCCCACCCATCGTCTCCAGCAAACTTTCTCAAAAAAGGTGAAACCTCTAGTGAGTTTGAGATAGTAAAAATCGTTGCTGAGAGTATTGCTACCCGTGGAAGAATTGATATAAAAGACATTATAGCAAGGTATCTTGAGTGGTATGAAAAAGAAGAACTCCACAACTATGTAGACCCTAGCTTTTTAGTATCCCTTGAAGAGATAAAACAGGGCAGAGACCCTCAGAGAGGAGGAAGTTCTATAGAGGGAGCTTTACCAGCTATTCCTATAGGAATGTATCACTACACAAATCCAGTCCTAGCCGTTGAAGCTGCTAAAGCTGTTGTTATGATAACCCACAAAAATGAGTTTGTACTGGATGCAGCTTCAGTTATAGCCGTTGCCATTGGTGAGATTTTACAGGGTAAGTTCTATCTTGAGGAAGAGTTTCCTTATTTCATAGAGCTTTTAAAAACCTTCGTTCAAAAAGAAGAAACTAAGTTCTATCTAGATAAAGTAGAACAACTGCTAAAAGAAGATGCCCCCTACGAAAGAGCTATAGAAGAGCTTGGAAATGGTTCCTTTGCCTTAGAAGCTCTATCTTTGGCATTGTTTATCTTTCTAAAAAGTCCCTATGACTTTAAAAAGGTTGTTATAAATGCTGTAAACTCTTATGGATACTACGGAGGAGATACAGACGCTATAGCCCTGTTGGCAGGTGCATTTGCAGGTGGATACAACGGAGAAGAAGCAATTCCTGAAAACTGGAAAAAAGGATTGAAAAACTACGAAGAAATCGTAGAATTAGGAGAAAGACTGTATAAAGTAGCACAGCACAACTAGATTGGAGGTGGAAAGGTTTGACAACTAAACAGCCACGGATACAGGAAAAGTTTCTAAATGCAATTAGAAAAGCAAATGTAAGAGTAAAGATTTACCTTGAAAACGGTGTAAAACTAGAAGGAAAAATCAGATACTTTGATACATTTACTATCCTTCTTAAGGAGGGACCTAGACAGGTTTTAGTGTATAAACACGCAATCACAACAGTAATCCCTAAAAAGCCTGTAGAGTTTGAACTAGAAGATTAAATAAAAAATTTTCCCTTGACGGTTTTTAAAATTTTAATTATATTAATATCCAATCAGTAATAGTTATTATTAACGGAGGGTGCTGAAAATGAAGAAGTTGACGGCGGCTGTATTAGGGGTTGCTGTTGCTACTGGAGCATTTGCGTCAGACCAAGACCTATTAAAGCAAGCTAAAATCTATTTCAAACCATTACCAACTAAGCCAACATCTCCATCCTACAATCCAACGACTCCTGAGAAGGTAAAACTCGGGAAAATGCTTTACTATGATCCAAGGTTGTCCCTAAGTGGCGTTATCAGCTGTAATACATGCCACAACCTCTCTGAGTTTGGAGTAGATGGAGTTGAAACAGCTTTAGGTCATAAGTTCTTAACAGGTGGAAGAAACTCACCAACAACGTTAAACTCTGACTTTCAAATCGCCCAGTTTTGGGATGGAAGAGCTAAAAACTTAGAAGAACAGGCTAAGGGTCCTATGCTTGCACCAGTAGAAATGGCAAACCCAAATCCAGAGTTTGTAGTTAGTAAGCTAAAAACAATAAAAGGATACGTTGAAGCTTTCAAAAAAGCGTTCCCGAACGAAAAAGAGCCTATTACATTTGACAATGTAGCTAAAGCTATCGCTTCATTTGAAAGAACCCTTATAACTCCTTCCAGATTTGATAAGTTTCTACAGGGAGATACAAACGCACTCACAAAGAAAGAAAAAGAAGGATTAAAACTTTTTATGGAAAAAGGTTGTGCTTCATGCCACCAAGGGGTAGCTTTAGGTGGAACTATGTTCCAAAAAATGGGAATTGTTAAGCCTTACCCTGTAGGAATCCTTGGAGAAGACCTTGGAAGGTATAAAGTTACTCACAAAAAAGAAGACAAACACGTGTTTAAAGTTCCAATCTTAAGAAACATAACTAGAACATACCCATACTTTAGTACAGGTAAAATCTGGGATATTAAAGAAGCCGTTAAGATTATGGCAGAGTATCAACTTGGTGTAAAACTAACAGATGACGAAACAGACAAAATTGTTGCATTTCTTGAAAGCCTAACTGGAGAAATCCCAAAAGAAGCTAGAACTCTACCAGTACTTCCTCCATCTTCTCCAAACACTCCAAAACCACAGCTTTAAAAATCTGAGGGGCTTTTTGCCCCTTCCTCTTAAATATTCCTTGACCTTTCCAGTAATTTCTGTAAATATAAAATCAAAATACCCTAAAAAGTGAGAGCATAAATGGGCTTATCGCCGTTAGAAGTAAAAGAAAAAATCAAAAATTTATCTTGGGAAAATAAAGACAAGTACGTAGAGTGGAGAAGACACATCCACATGTATCCCGAGCTTAGCGGTCAGGAGGTAGAAACTGCTAAATTTGTTGCAGACAAGCTAAGAGAGATAGGAGTTGATACAGTAATTGAAAATTTTGGTGGGACTACTGCAGTAGTAGGCCTCATAAAGGGAAAGCATGATATCACTGTAGCCTTAAGGGCAGATATGGATGCTTTGCCAATGCAAGAAAAAAGAGATGTTCCGTACAAATCAAGAGTACCAAATGTTATGCACTCATGCGGCCATGACGCCCATACAGCTATCCTGTTAGGCGCTGCCGATGTGCTGGTAAAGATGAAAGACCACCTACAGGGAAACGTTAAACTCATCTTTCAACCATGTGAAGAGAGAATGGACTGTGATGGAGCAAAAAAACTGATTAAGGAAGGAGTTTTAGAGAATCCAAAAGTTTCTGCCATTTTTGGAGTACATATGTTCCCTGAGCTTCCTATCGGAAAGGTAGGAACTAGAATTGGAAACTTTATGGCCTCAGCAGACATTTTTAGGGTAAAGATAAAAGGAAAAGGCTCCCACGCATCTAGACCACATATGGGAGTAGACCCAATTTTAATTGCATCCCAAACTATAAACTCATTACACCATATTGTAAGCAGAAAAGTAGACCCGCTGCACCCAGCAGTTTTAACTGTAGGGAAAATTTCAGGGGGATTTGCTGAAAACATAATACCAGATGAAGTTGAGTTTGCAGGAACAGTTAGAACATTTGATATGGAACTACGAAAACAAATCCCTAAATGGATGGAGCATACAATCTGGGGGACAACCTTATCGTACGGAGGAGCTTATGAGTTTGAGTATACGGAAGGTACTCCTCCTGTAATAAACGACGAAAAAACCACAAAGTTTGCAATCTCAATGATGAGAGACTTATTAGGAAAAGACGCAGTTGTTGAGCTGGAACACCCAAGCATGGGTGGTGAGGACTTTGGAGAGTATCTTCTTCATGTACCTGGAACATTTATCCGTCTAGGCATAAGGAATGAAGAAAAAGGTATTACAGCACCATTACATAGCAGCCTGTTTGATATCGATGAAGATGTCATTCCTATTGGTGTATCTGTAATGTCATATCTGGCATTTAAATGGGTTGAAGAGCACGCATAAAATCTGAGTCAGTCGATCACAGATTTTAAGGCAAAATTTTAGAGTAAAAATTAGGTTGAAATTCACAAAAATTGCCATCTTAACCTTATGTATCAATGGTTTGTCGATCTCCAGGGATTTTTGCCAGATTGGAGGTCGACTGAAAATTGACTTCATTTGACAGGATTTACTGTTTAGTCTATATTAATAGTTAACCATTGATTTTAAACGGCTTCTTGACTTTTGAATATGTAGTTTAGTCTCAGGGTTTTTAGCGTACCTATAAGGAATTGAAACGTAGATGGTAAATGCTACTTCTTGAAAAACAAAAACCGTTTTTAGCGTACCTATAAGGAATTGAAACAACCTACTTAATGAAAAGACAAAAGAGGCTTTAAAACGTTTTTAGCGTACCTATAAGGAATTGAAACTCTCTACTATACTGTTTCCTGCTTTCGCATCTATTTGGTTTTTAGCGTACCTATAAGGAATTGAAACACGAATAAATGTACTTTCGTTGAAAGAAACTTCTTGTTTTTAGCGTACCTATAAGGAATTGAAACGTAGATGGTAAATGCTACTTCTTGAAAAACAAAAACCGTTTTTAGCGTACCTATAAGGAATTGAAACAAAAAATTCCTCACTCCTTCAGGGTCTAAGACAAGTTTTTAGCGTACCTATAAGGAATTGAAACCAACTACTACAGGATTTCCTTTTGCGTGTAGTATAGTGGTTTTTAGCGTGCCTATTAGGAATTGAAATGGGTATAAACTTTGATATATCTAACTAGATTTATAGGTTAAAAAAGATTTACCTTAATTTTCTTTGGCGTGATCCTGGAATTCCAAGTTCTTCTCTGTATTTTGCCACTGTTCGGCGTGCTATCCTTATCTTGTAGTTCTTAAAAAGGAGTTTTGAAATAGCTTCATCGCTTAAAGGCTTTGTTTTATCTTCGCTATTGATGATCTCTTGTATGATTTTTTTTACTTTGTGAGTAGAAACGTCCTCTCCTGAAGATGTACTAAGTTTACTTGAGAAAAAAGATTTTAACGGAAGGACTCCCCTAGGAGTTAAAACGTACTTATTTGATACTATTCTGCTTATTGTGGATTCATGTAAGTCTACGTGCTTTGCGACATCTTTTAAAGTTAATGGTTTTATAAACTCTATTCCTTTCTCTAAAAAATCTTTTTGATATTTGGCTAGAAACCCCACAACTTTTTTAATATTTTCTCTTCTTTGTTCTATTCCCTTTACAATACCTATAGCAATCTGGAGTTTGTTCTCTAAAAATTTTCTTGTTTCCTCTGACAAGTCTTTCTTATTTAAAAGTCTTCTGTAATGTCCTACAAGTTTAAGTTTTGGTATTTCCCACTCATTCAGCTCAACCTTATAACCATTTTCATCCTCTACTAGAAAAACATCAGGTTCTATATAAATAGTTTCATCACTTCCAAGGCCAAAGGTAGGATAAGGTTTTAAGGTTTTTAGATTACAAAGCAGTTCATCGTACTTATCTTCAGATAGAGAGTACTTTTTTTGTATATATTCCTTGTTGTTTACGTTGTAAATGTCCTGTTGGATAATCTTAGCTACTAGCTCATTTTTCCCAAAAAGCTCTTCGTACTGGGCTATTAAACTCTCTTGAATTGATATAGAGCCAATACCTACCGGTTCCAGTTTTTTTAACTTTTCTCTTACCCTCTCTACATCATCTTGAGAAATTTTTAGCTTTTTTGCTATTGAGTATACAGGTTCGTCTAATAGACCTTTTTCATTTAAATTACTTAAAATCTCAAGGGCTATCTGTTTATCTAAGCCGTCAAATTCAATATTTATCTGGTTTTCTAATATTTGGATTAATGAAGGTTTCTGCTGGACTTTCCTCTCCCATATCCAGCTGTTATCCTCATAGGGATTTTTTGATAGGTCTTCCGGTTCATAATCAGGTTCTAAATAAACTTTCTCTTCTAGAAACGGATTTTCCTGTAGTTCATTCTGTATGGCTTCTTTTAACTCAAGTTTATTAAGGGTAAGTAGTTTTAGCTGCTGTTTTAGACTTACGGTTAATACCAGCTTATTTGAAAGTTTTAATGATGTAGAAATCTTCATTTAGTTATCTGCTTCTTTATCTGTTTAATAACCTCATTTGGGTTTTCAGCTTTTATTATGGGTCGTCCCACTACTATTATATCTGCTCCTAGTTTAACAGCTTCTTCTGGACTAACCACTCTTTCTTGGTCGTCGTTTTCTACTTTAAAAGGTCTAATTCCGGGGGAAACTGCTAAAAAAGGTTTTTTAATGCTAGATTTTAATTTAGGTACCTCTTTTGCCGATGCAACAATTCCATCAAGTCCAGCCTCAACGCCAATCTCTGCAAGTTTCAAGGCTAAATCTTCTATACTTGAGTTTATTCCAAGGGTTTTTAAAAACTCTTCGCTATGGCTTGTTAGAACAGTCACTCCAAGTAGTTTTAAGTTTGAGTCTTTCTTTGCTTCAACGGCTCTTTCTAGCATCTGTTTACCACCTAAGGTATGTAATGTGAGATAGTCTGCTCCGTTATAAACAGCACCCTTAACTCCGTTATAAACGGTGTTTGGTATGTCGTGTAGCTTCAGGTCTAAGAAAAGCTCAAAGCCTCTGTTTTTTACAAAGTCTGTTATGTCTGTTCCATACTTTACAAATAGAGAGTAGCCTACCTTTACGATTACATCTTTATCTTCCAGTGAGTATAGAAACCTTTCTGCATCCTCCAACTCTGTAAAGTCCAGTGCTATAGCTAGTTTCGCCAATTTTTCCTCCTTTCTAGTTTTCTCTTATATATACTGGTTCAAGTAAAAATGGGTCTTCTTTTAAGTTCCTCTCAACGGCAAAAATAGCCCCTTCTAAAGATAAACTCTTTTTTTCATCTATATGGTTTTTATGGCTTACGTTTAGGTTCTTTGTTATTAGTAAGTCTTCATCTGATAATATTTTGGACAGTTCATCCTGTTTGATAAGTTTTATATCTGAAGAAGTTTCTTTTTCAAAGATTTTTACATACGCTTCTCCTCTTCCTGCATTTACGGCTGTTATCACTCTTTTTAGGTAAAATCTATGTTTATAGTGCATGGCGTCTAGAGATGTATAAGAGTACAATGGAATTTTAAGGGCATAAGCTAAAGCCTTTGCAGTGGTAATACCTACCCGTAAACCAGTGTATCCTCCGGGACCTTTGTTAACAACAATTGCTGACAGTTCTTTTTTATCAATCTGGTACTCTTTTAGATGAAAGTCTATCTTTGCCACTAAGTTCTCTGAAAATGTGCCAAGCTGCCGATAGTCAACACTAAAAACAAGCCCCAGATCTTCCTTTATTAGAGAAAGTCCCAGTATATCAAAGCCTGTATCTATAGATAAAATCATGCCGTTTTTGCCTTTTAAAGATTCAAATCAATTATACCGAAAATTAAGGGTAGTTTTAGGTGGAAAAGTGGAGAAAAAAGACCAGTTTATAAAGCTTATAAGAAAGTATATTGATGAGGGAGATATAGAAAAAGTGGAACAAATCCTTTCGGAGAAAAAGATGGAAAGAGAACAAAAAATTCAAATTCTAAAAGCTTTAATAGAAAAGGGGGAGTACAAGGTAGACCCAAAAAAAGTTGCAGAAAAGATGATTGAGTTCTTTAAAGCTGAAAAAGAGGATTAAACAAACTCGTATAGAGTCTTGAATATGTCTACAACAGTGTCTACAGCCTGTAAAATTTCTTCTTCTGTGTTTTCAACTCCAAAGGAAAATCTTACCGCTCTAAGGGCTTCTTCTGGCGAGTATCCATAACTTAAAAGTACGTGGGAAGGAGTTGGGGTACCGGAGGAACAGGCCGAGCCAGAAGATACGTAAATTCCCCTTTGTCCCAGTGCAACAACCATAGATTGAGCGTCAACCTTTGGAAATATTACTAAACTAATATTGGGGAGTCTTTCAACATTTTCACTAACGATTTTTATCTCAGGAATTTTTTCTTTAAGGTTTTTCTCAAATATTGATTGGAGGTTTTTTAAATGGGTGTGGTATTCTTTTTGGTTTTCAGTCCATATTCTACCTGCCTCATGGATTGATAAAATTCCAGCTGTGTTTTGGGTACCGCTTCTAAATCCTTCTTCCTGCCCTCCACCGTGGATGAGAGGTTCTATATCCCGTTTTTTTACAAAAAAACCGATACCCCTTAAGGCATTAAACTTATGCCCTGAACCGCAAAAAAAGTCCATATACTCAAATGGCACCTCTGTTTTAAATACTGCCTGTGCTGTGTCGGAAAACAAAGGTACGTCAAACTCGTTAAGTAGTTTTTTTATTGATTTTACATCCTGTATAACTCCTGTTTCATTGTTGGCGTAAATTACAGCTGCAAGGGCTACGTTTTTTGAAAGTTTTTGCTTTAAATCTTCTAAATCTATAAGACCATTTTTGTTTACTTTAAGGTAAGTGATTTTATAACCTTTTTTGGCGAGGTACTTTGCTGGATTTAGAACGGATTTGTGCTCTATTGGAGAAATGAGAATTTCTTTTCTGTCTGTTTTTTCCATAAAACCTTTAAGTATTGTGTTATTACTCTCCGTTGCTCCCGATGTAAACACAATGTTTTCTGGTTGTACGTTTAAAATCTCGGACAGGTATAATCTAGCCTTTTCTATCTCCTGCTTTGCCTTTTGGGCTGGAGGGTACAAAGAGTTAGGATTTGCAAAAAAATCATCAAGCCATATGGGTAGTTTTTCTTTGATGGAAGGAAACACTTTTGTTGTGGCTGCGTTATCAAGATAAATTTCCATTTTAACCTCACAAAAGCATCATTATTAATGGCACTGTTAAGAAACTGGCAATAATACCAAATCCTACTGCCCCGATGGCTAGTTCTTTGTCAAGATTTGCATCCATCACGAATATAGATGCGAGCACCATTGGAGGCATAGATATCTCAAGTATTACGGCTTTCATAAACCCTGGTAATGGATTAAAGATAAGTTTTGCAAATAAAATGGCTATCAGAGGAAGAATAACAAGCTTAAACGTCAAGACTAAAGAAATGTCCTTCAAGCGAGTTTTTATGTGGAGAAGTTTTAGGTTTATCCCTACAGCAAAAAGAGCCAATGGAAGGGTTGTCATTCCAAGGTCTTTTAAGGTCTGAAGTATAAAGTCTGGTATATAAAATGCTGAAAGTACAAATCCGGCTATAAGTGCTATAAATGGAGGAAAGGTTAAAATTCTCTTTATCTCAAGTTTTCCCCGTTCGTTTTTTCCATAGGCAATAAGAAAAGGGGATAGTATAGACACCGACAAAAATGCTACCAGCTGGTCGAAAATGATAGAGTACTTTAGATAGTCTAGACCAAGTACTGCCTTTGTAAAAGGAAATCCAAGAAACGATGTGTTTGAAAACGTTCCCATCATTACAAAGGTCGCAAGGGTTTCTCTTTTTAGTCTCAGCATTTTTCCAACAGCAAAGAGGACGAATATAGAAAACAGCGTAAAAAACCAGCCAAAGGCTACAATCATCAAAATCTCAGTGGAAAACTTAAGGTTGTAGATGTTGTATACAACTAAAGCGGGAAAAGAAAAGTAGATTATAAACTTTATTAAGATTTGAGAACCGTTCTCATCTATTATTTTAAAAACACGGGCTACATAACCAAGAAGAAAGTAAAAAACAACGCTAAAAAGACTCTCTAGCAACCTTTATCCACCGCTAACAGGTGGTATTACGGCAACTGTGTCTCCGTCTTTTAGT
>JALUFA010000112.1 GCA_027052485.1 Hydrogenothermaceae bacterium | reverse complement strand
GTCGTATTTCTCAATAATGTCTCTTTTAAAGAACAGGTACAAAACAGCTAAAGTCGCCAGTAATGAAAAAATATCAGGGACAATCATATGGAAGGCATACTCAAAAAATCCAATACCAAAAAAGTCGGCCGTAACGATATTTACAAGATTTGAGATAACAAGGGGAAGGCTTGTAGTGTCAGCTACAAAACCGCTTGCCATTATAAATGGAAGAATAAATCTATCTTTTAAACCTAGATGTTTAATCTTTGCATATACTATCGGAGTAAGCATTAAAGCTGCACCATCATTGGCAAAAAATGCAGCAATCAAAGCTCCAAGCAGGATTATATAAATAAAGAGTTTTCGTCCATCTCCATTGGCCATTCTCATAATGTGTAAGGCAGCCCATTCAAAAAACCCAATCTTATCAAGGATAAGGGAAATAAAGATGATGCCAACAAATGCAACTGTTGCATCCCAAACTATGTTTACAACGACCCATACATCCTGTAGAGATACTACGCCTGTTAAAAGGGCAACAACAGCCCCAATAGTTGCAGTCCATCCGATACTCAGACCTTTAGGCTGCCAGATTACAAAGAGGAGAGTTAAGAGAAAAATAATAACCGCTAAAAATGGACGTAGCTCATCCATTTCTAAGCTCACAGAAAGGTTTTATTCCGGGTACAAAAACATTGGCTTCTATCAACGGTATGAGCTGCTTTAAGATAGGATTTTCAGTATTCAGTGAGTAATAGCTCCACTTTCCCTCTTTACGAGATTTTACAAGACCTGCCTTTTTTAACACCCTTAAATGAAAAGAAATATTAGGTTGTGAAATGTTAAAAACTTCTTGCAACTGACATACGCAAAGCTCCTTATGGGCTATTAAAAGTCTAACAATCTTTAGCCGTATATCATCTGATAAAG
Source organism: Hydrogenothermaceae bacterium (assembly GCA_027052485.1). Taxonomy (GTDB): domain Bacteria; phylum Aquificota; class Aquificia; order Aquificales; family Hydrogenothermaceae; genus Hydrogenothermus. The sequence goes on along the minus strand of JALUFA010000112.1, from coordinate 10,227 downwards.
CGTAAAAAACTTTTCTAAGCTCCATCTATAGCTCTTTTTTAGACCTTTTTACAGCTTCTTTTATTTCCTCTTCAGATACCTCACCTTTTATCTCTATAACTGGTTTTCCATTTTCAACTCTAAAGTCCATAAATTGAACCTTTGCCTTTGTCTCTTCAGACATACAATCACACTTACCAGTCTGGCAGTTTTCAACAACCTCTTTTACCTTGTTTGCATCTACAGTCTCATCAATAACCTCTATAACAACTCCTTCTTCAGTAGCTTTTACCTGGGAAACGTCTTTCATGGTTTTTTTCATATTTCCTCACCTCATATAAAAAATTTTTTATGTAAATATTGTAGCAGATAGTAGAATATAATTTATGAAAAATTTCAGTATAACGAGGAGCTAGATGATAGGGATAATAATGGGTAGTGATTCTGACTTACCAGTTATGAAACAGGCAGCAGAAATACTTGATGAGTTTGGCGTTCCCTATGAGATAACAATCGTTTCAGCCCATAGAACCCCTGAAAGGATGTATGAGTATGCAAAAACGGCAGAAGAAAGGGGAATAAAGGTTATTATTGCTGGTGCTGGTGGGGCAGCCCACCTTCCGGGTATGACTGCATCGTTAACCCATCTTCCTGTAATAGGTGTTCCAATAAAAACGTCTTCTCTAAACGGTCTAGACTCTCTCCTCTCAATCGTTCAGATGCCGGCAGGTATACCAGTGGCAACTGTAGCGATAAACAACGCAAAAAATGCGGCACTTCTTGCCCTATCTATCCTTGCAACATCTGACCCAGAAATTGCCAAAAAACTAAAAGAGTACCGTAAGTCCTTAAAAGAGATGGTAGAAGAAAAGGCTAAAAAACTTGAAGAGCTAGGATACCAAAAATACTTAGAGCAGATGGAAAAGTAGATGTTTTCAAAAGACGAGTTTTACAAGTACAATCTGTTTTTATTTTTGATAGTTTTTACATACGTATGGAATGTATGGGTAAACGACATCTGGATACCTAATGAGGCTTTCTATGCAGAAGCTGTTAGGGAGATGTTTGAAAACCATAACTTTTTAGACATTTACTACAACTACGAACCGAGGTTTAACAAACCACCCCTTACGTACTGGCTTGTAGCCCTGTCTGGAGCTATTTTTGGGCTTAACGAGTTTGCAGTTCGCCTGCCAATAGTTCTGCTAGGTCTAGGTAGTCTGTTTTTTACATATCTAATAGGTAAAGAGCTTTTTAATAAAAAAGTCGGGCTTTTTTCGGTGTTTGTCTTGGCTTTTGCTCTCCAGTTTGTTCCAAATACCCGTTATGCGTCTCCAGAAGTTCCTCTGATGTTCTTTTTTACTTTAACAATGTACCTGTTTTTGGTCGGGTATAGAAAAAGTAGCTTTAAGTACATCTTTTGGTCTTACATTGCTTTGGGGCTCGCAGTTCTAACAAAGGGCTTTCCATACCTGATAGTGATAGGTCTTATCGTTCTTGGATACATTTTTGTTGATGTTAAGTTCAACCTACGCCAGTTTTTAGAAAAAGTAAAGTTTTTAAGACTTTGGATAGGCCTTCCAGTTGTTTTTGTTATAGGATTTTGGTGGTATGTGTACTCTTATCTTAAATTTGGGGATGCTTTCTGGTCTGTTTACTATCAGGAAACCTTTGGTAGAGCGTTTGAGAAGGGAGGAAAATCGTTTTTCTCCATTCAAAACCTAACCTACTACTTTGTCGTTATCCTGTGGGCTTTTCTACCGTACTCTTTGGCGTTTTACTACGTTTTTCTTAAAAAGGTAAAGGAGTTTAAAAGCTATGGATATAACTTTCTGTACGTCTGGATAGGGGTAATTCTTACAATTTTTACGATAGCTAAGGGGAAACTTCCCCCTTACATCTTGCAGGCTTACCCTGCAATGGCAATACTAACTGCAGTGTGTATGCTTCAGTGCGTACCAAAAGGAGTAGAAAGATTTGTTTACCCTATCCTTTATATCCTGCCTACAGTTATTTTTTCCGTCGCAACTGCAGCTTTAACTTATCTTCTTCACCTTGACTATCTTTACTATGTGTTTGCCGTTGCTGGAATTGCATACATCTTTAGATGGAAAGATTATCTTCTTGCTCCGTTTATGGCAGCTGTGGCATTTTTCCTAATGTTTGTTATTTCGGTTCTTCCCCATATAGAAAAGTACCGCCCATATGACAAGATAGGCCTTGCGATAAAAGAGCACGTCATACCTAAAAAGTATCCACTAATCATTGAGAACAAGTTTTTCCATAATCTACCGTTCTACGCCGAAAGAAAGGTATTAAGAGACTACCCATTACAAAAAATTCTGAGCTACCCAAAGCCAAGACTTGCCCTTATCTATAAAAAAGACTTAAGGTACTTTAAAGGAGCTCAGGTCTTATGGGAAGGCAAGCTGTACGACTGGGGTAGTGAGTCCCAGTTTGCCAAATTTTTAAAAGCTGTAATATACGCAGAAAACGGAGATTATAGAGGTTTTAAAGACTGGGTTTTAATATTTCAACGATAAAGGAGTATAAAGATGAGTGAAGTAATCACATTAAACGGAGAAATCTTTAATGAAAGAGAGTTTTTGAGACCTTTAATGTATGGGGAAGGAGTTTTTGAAACGTTCAGGTATAGAGGAAAACTTCCTAAGCATATAGGAAAGCATTACAGAAGATTAATGCACGGAGCAAACTTTCTGAAAATTCCCGTCATCACTTACGATGATTACATCTACTACATTGAAAAAACTGTAGAAAAACTTGAGGACAAATCAGACCTTTATGTAAAAACAGTTCTGCTATCCACTGGAAACCTATACTATCCACTGTATCCAGATGGGTATAAGCTGCTGGTGATTGCCAAACCTTACACTCCACCAAAAACCAAAAAGGTAAAACTTATAGTATCACCATTTAAAGTCCACTCTTCAGACCCACTTTTAAAGATAAAATCAACAAACTTTTTAAGAAACATAGTTGCCAAAAGATACGCTTTAGAAAAAGGGTACTTTGATGCCCTGTTTTTAAATGAGGAAGACCACATTACAGAAACAACATCTGCGAACATTTTTTGGGTAAAAGGAAACTTTTTATTCACTCCTTCAATAGATTGTGGTCTTTTAAATGGAGTAATGCGTCAGGTTGTTATAGAAAATGCAAAAAGACTAGGATTTAAGGTGAAAGAAGGCCATTTCACGCTAGAAGATTTAGAAGACGCACAGGCGATTTTTATCACAAACTCGCTAAATGGTATAATTAGAGTTCATGCTATTGAAAATCTGGGAGGCAAAAGATAAGTGCCATTAGTTGTCAAAAAATTTGGTGGAACCTCTGTTGGAAGCTTAGACAGGATAAAAAACGTAGCAAAAAAGATAAAAAAAGCAGTTGACAGCGGAGAGAAAGTCGTTGTTGTTTCATCTGCTATGGCTGGAGAGACAGATAAACTATTAAGCATGTGCTACGACCTATCAAAAAGACCAAATCCTAGAGAAGTGGACCAAGTTGTATCAACTGGAGAACAGGTAGCCATAGGTCTTTTATCAATTGCCCTTCAAGAGCTTGGAGTTCCTGCAGTTTCTTTAACCGGTTGGCAGGTGCCAATAGAAACAGACGACGTTCACACAAAGGCACGTATAAGGCACATATCAACAAAACGTATGCTAAAAGAGCTTGACGAAGGCAAAGTTGTTATAGTAGCAGGATTTCAAGGAATAGATAAGAATGGAGATATTACAACCCTTGGAAGAGGCGGCTCAGACACAACAGCGGTAGCTTTAGCTGCGGCGTTAAACGCCGATGTCTGTGAGATTTACACTGATGTTCCGGGGGTGTTTACGGCAGACCCAAGGATAGTAGAAGAGGCACGAAAAATTCCTGTTATCTCCTATGAAGAGATGATGGAGATGGCATCTCTTGGGTCAAAGGTGATGCAGATACGTTCTGTAGAGTTTGCAGCCAAGTATGGCGTAAAAATACACGTTCGTTCCTCTTTCTCAGACGAGGAAGGAACATGGATAGTGGAGGAAAGCGAAGATATGGAAAAAGTAGCAGTTAGAGGCATAAGCCACGACTTAAAAGAATCAAAAATAACAGTTGTTAAGGTACCTGACAAACCAGGTATAGCTGCAAAACTGTTTAAAACGTTAGGTGATAACAATATCGTAGTAGATATGATAGTCCAGAACGTTTCCCACGATGGATACACAGATATATCCTTTACGGTAAATAAAACAGATGCTGACCTTGCAGAAGAGATATCGAAAGAGGTTGCAAAAGAGGTTGGAGCTGCCGGCGTAGACAGAAATGACAAGATAGCCAAGATATCAGTTGTCGGGCTTGGTATGAAAACCCACGCTGGTACTGCAGGAAAAATGTTTGACGTTCTCCAGAGAGAAGGGATAAACATATACGCAATATCTACTTCAGAGATAAAAATATCCTGCCTAATAGATGAAAAGTACGCTGAGCTAGCAGTTAGAGCTTTACACGAGGCGTTTATAGAGGATAAAGATACAGTCGTCATAGATTAATCTTAAGGAGATACCGTTATGGCTCTCAAAACAAAAAACAGAAAAAAGATAAAAAAGGTACTCGTAGCAAACAGAGGTGAGATAGCTACCAGAATAATAAGAGCCTGTAAAGAGCTTGATATAAAAACCGTTGCCATATACTCAGAAGCTGACTCAAAAGGGCTGTGGGTAAAAAAGGCAGACGAAGCTTACATGATACCCGGAGACCCGATAAAAGCCTATCTAAACTTTTACAAGATTGTAGACCTTGCAAGACAAACCAGATGTGATGCAATCCATCCGGGATACGGTTTTCTATCTGAGAATGCAGACTTTGCAAGGTACTGTGAGAGAAAAGGGATAATCTTTATAGGCCCAAAACCAGAACACATAGAGCTTTTTGGAGATAAAATAAAGTCTAAACAGGCAATGAGAGAGGTTGGCGTTCCAGTTCTTCCAGGAACAGATGAGCCAATCACAGACATTGAAGAGGCAAAAAAAATTGCGAAAAAGATAGGCTTTCCAGTGATAATAAAGGCTGCCTATGGTGGCGGCGGCCGTGGAATGAGAATAGTAAGGAAAGAAGAAGAGTTTGAAGACCTGTTTAAATCGGCAACTTCTGAAGCTGAAAAGTTCTTTGGAAACGGAGCGGTTTTCATAGAAAAGTACGTAGAAAATCCACGCCATATAGAAGTTCAAATAATGGCAGATAAGTATGGAAACGTTATCCATCTAGGGGAAAGGGACTGTTCCATCCAGAGAAGGCACCAGAAAATAATAGAGATTGCACCATCCCCAAGGCTTTCTGAAGAAGTTAGAAGGGAGCTTTACAGGGTAGCTGTAAAATCAATGTTTAAGCTAGGGTATGAAAACGTCGGTACACTAGAGTTTCTCGTCGATGAAAACGACAACTTCTACTTCATAGAGATGAATACGAGACTTCAGGTAGAACACCCAGTAACAGAGATGATAACGGGTATTGATATAGTCCAAAGACAGATACAGATAGCCGAAGGTATGGAGCTACCTTTCCTACAGGAAGAAGTCCAGTTTAGAGGGTACGCAATAGAGTTTAGAATAAATGCGGAAGACCCAACCAAAAACTTTGCACCGTCCCCTGGAAAAATAACTTCTTACCACTCTCCGGGGGGTCCCGGCGTTAGAATAGATGCTGCAGTTTACAAAGATTACATCATCCCTCCATATTACGACCCTATGATTGCAAAGCTTATTGTTTGGGCTCTATCTTGGGAACAGGTTGTAAACAGAGCAAAAAGAGCCCTGGACGAGTTTATTGTAAGGGGAACTCCTACAAACCTACCTTTACTAAGACATATAGTAAGGGACAAAGACTTTAGAGAGGGAAGATTTACCACTAATTATCTAGATGAAAAACTGCCTAAATTTAAGTTCAGAAGAGAAGAAACAAACCCAGAAGAGTTAGCGGTAGCTATAGCTGCAGCAATCGCTGCTTACCATAAGCTTTAAATCAGAGGTTTAAAGTGGCAACCTTAAAAAAACCCCAAAAAAAGATAAGAAGGAAGGTTCCAAAAGAGCTTATCTATGAGCTCATGAACGGTTCTCCCGTCTACTACAGAGGCTACGAGAAGGTTCTGTCGGGACAAACTACATTAGATGGTATTATGGGAAGTAGTGATTTACAGGCATGGATAATATTAACCATAGTTGAGTTTTTGATCCTAAACTTAGACCGCAAAAAATATAAAGTTCTGTCTAATGAAGTAGGCTATATACCAAAAAGTAGAACTAGGTACAGTTTAGATATAGCAATTGTAGACAGAAACAAGATAAAAAAGCTAACAGGAAAGTATCTAAAAGTTCCTCCAGAAGTCGTTATTGAGATAGACACAAAAGCAGACCTTTCAAAGTTTGAAAACCCACAGGACTACTTTCACAGAAAAACCCAGGATTTGCTAGACAGTGGAGTTAAAAAGGTTATCTGGATTTTCACAAAAGAGAAAAAACTGTGGGTCGCTGAAAATGGTAAAAGATGGTTAATAACAGACTGGGACGATGAGATAAACCTTTTAGACGATATAAAACTCAATCTAAAAGCCCTTCTAGACAAAGAAAACGTAGAATACTAAAAACCTAAACAATAAATCAGGAGGTTGGCTGTAGAATGTCAATAATTGTAGACCTCAAAGGTAGAGAGGTTTTAGACTCTAGAGGAAATCCAACTGTAGAGGCTGAAGTAGTTTTAGAAAGCGGTGTTGTAGCAAGAGCTATAGTGCCATCTGGAGCATCCACGGGAGAAAGAGAAGCGTTAGAGCTCAGGGATAACGACCCAAAAAGATTCAAAGGAAAAGGCGTCCTAAAAGCCGTTGAAAATATAAACACAAAAATTGCAGACCTTTTGATAGGAGAAGAGTCAACAAATCAGGTACACATAGATAATCTTATGCTTAAACTTGACGGAACGGAAAACAAATCAAACCTTGGAGCAAACGCTATACTCGCAGTATCCCTTGCTGTTGCAAGAGCATCGGCAATTGAGCTGGGACTACCACTTTATAGATACATTGGTGGAACAAACGCCAAAGTTTTACCTGTACCACTTATGAACGTTATCAACGGTGGAGCCCACGCAGATAACGGTCTGGACTTCCAAGAGTTTATGATTGTACCTGTGTGTGGAGGAAGCTTTAAAGAAGCTTTAAGGGCAGGTGTAGAAACATTCCACACATTAAAGTCAGTTCTGAAAGAGAAAGGCTTTTCAACAAACGTTGGAGATGAAGGTGGTTTTGCACCAGCGTTAAACTCAACAGAGGAAGCCTTAAACCTCTTACAAGAAGCTATTAAAAAAGCTGGATACTCTCCAGAGGAAGATATATTCCTCGCTTTAGATGTGGCATCTTCAGAGTTTTACGATGAGGAAAACGGGGTTTACAGGGTAGAAGGAAAAGAGCTAACATCTGACGAGATGATTGAGCTATACAAAGACCTGATATCCAAGTACAGAATAGTATCTATAGAAGACCCTCTTGCCGAAAACGACTGGGAAGGCTGGAAGAAGCTAACAAAAGAGCTTGGAGACAAGGTTCAGCTAGTTGGAGATGACCTTTTCACAACAAACCCCAAAATACTCCAAAAAGGTATAGAAGAAGGCGTAGCAAACTCTATACTGATAAAACTAAACCAGATAGGTAGTTTAACCGAAACGTTAGATGCAATAGAGCTGGCTAAAAGCAACGCCTACACTAACATTATCTCCCACAGGTCTGGAGAGAGTGAGGACACATTTATTGCAGACCTAGCAGTGGCTACAAATGCAGGTCAGATAAAAACAGGTTCGGCGTCAAGAACAGACAGAACGGCAAAGTATAACCAGCTACTTAGAATAGAAGAGGAACTAGGAGAGGATGCAGTTTTCAAAGGAAAAGACGTCTTCAAAAGATTCTTATAAAAAGTTTTTTAGGGCGGATATCGCCCTCCCTGCTTTTGTTATTCTACTTATTATCTACAGTATCTTTAACCTAACTCTTGGTAGAAACAACATCTTTAAGTACTTCAATAACATCTCTGAGAGAAACCATCTAATCTCTGAACTCAAGCAACTTAGGAAAGAAAATGACAAACTCCAGCAACAGATAAACGCCGCCAAAAAAGACCCATTCTTCATTGAAAAACATGCCAGAGAAGAACTGGGAATGATGAAGAAAGATGATGAGATTTTTGTATTCGTAGGAGAAAAGAAAAAAGAGAAAGAGGAAAAACCAAAAAGATGGATAGACAAGGTAAAAAGCCTGTACCACAACTTAAACAGATAGAAAGCGTTTTTTTTGACCTTGACGGTACATTAATAGACTCATCTAAGGATATAGCACAGGCGGCAAATTACGCTCTAAGCAAACTAGGTTTTCCTAAACTTTCAGAAGAAGAGATTGTAAAGCACGTCGGGTACGGTGGCGAAAGACTTATGAAGGATTTACTTCCTGTTGATGATGAAGAGATACTCAAAGAGGCTGTAAGACTGTTTAGAGAGTACTACTTTTCACACCCTGTTGTGTATACAAAACCCTATGAGGGAATTCCTGAGCTTTTAAGGAAACTAAAAAATCAAAACAAAAAAATTGCAGTAATAACAAACAAATACACCGACATATCAAACCAGATACTAAAAGAGCTAGACCTTTTACAATACATAGATTTAGTATTGGGTGGAGACTCGGTAGAAAACAAGAAACCTCATCCTGAGCCAGTTTTAAAGGCAATACAAATCCTAGATAGTAAAAGTCCTGTTATGGTTGGAGATAGCGAAACAGATATAAACGCTGCAAAGGGAGCAGATATTCCATCTGTACTTGTGATGTACGGTTTTGGGAACTTAGAGCTTGCACTAGAAGCCAAGCCAGACTTTAAAGTTTCTTCTGTAAAACAGTTAGAGGAGCTGTTATGCGTATAAGAGTAAAGGTAAAACCAAACGCCAAAAAAGAGGAAATAAAGAAGATAGAAGAAGACTACTACGAGGTAAGGGTTACAGTTGTCCCTGAAAAGGGAAAGGCAAATAAAAAGGTAATTGAGGTTTTATCAAAGTATTTTAAAGTACCCAAGTCTAGAATTTCCCTTGTTCGGGGTGAAACCTCTAGAGAAAAGGTTTTTGAGATATCACAAGATTAACATAGCATCCCCATAAGAGAAAAATCTATATCCTTTTTGTTTTGCTTCTTCATAAGCTTTTAAAATAAAATCCCTACCTGCAAATGCAGAAACGAGAAGCAGTAAAGTTGATTTTGGTAGATGAAAGTTTGTTATAAGGCTATCAACTAACTTAAACTGGTAAGGCGGATATATAAAAATATCGCTAAATCCTTCTTTCTTTCCTGTAGATGCATACGTTTCTAACGTCCTAACAACGGTAGTCCCCACCGCAATAACCCTATTTCCTCTCTTCTTTGTTTCTTCTATGGCTTTTAATGTTTCGTCTGGTATGTGGTAGTACTCCTCATGCATCTTGTGTTTTGTTATATCTTCAGTTTTTATTGGACGAAACGTTCCAAGACCAACATGCAAGGTACAAAAGGCAGTATTTACACCTTTTTCTTTCAGCTTATTTAGCAGTTCTTCTGTAAAGTGAAGCCCCGCAGTTGGAGATGCCACAGCTCCTTCTTTTTTTGCAAAAACTGTCTGGTAGTAATCCCTGTCCTTTTCCTCCTCTTCTCTTTCCATATAAGGAGGTAGGGGTATCTGGCCGTACTTTTTTATCAGTTGTTGGATGTTATCTCCAAAGAACTTAACCTTTGCTTTCCCCTCTTCTCCTTTCTCTAAAACCTCACACTTAAAGTCCTCCCCAAATATTATCTGATTACCTGGTTTTACTCTTTTTGCATTCTTTAAAAGAACTTTCCAAACGTCTTCTTCTATAGGTCTTAGGAGGAAAACTTCTACTTTTGCTCCAGTTGGCTTTTTACCTTTTAAACGGGCAGGTATTACTTTTGTATCGTTTAATACAAGCAGGTCTCCGGGAGAAAGGTACTCAACAATATCCCTAAAAATCCTGTGGGTTATAGACTTATCTTTCCTGTTTAAGACCATAAGTTTACATGAGTCTCTAGGTTCAACAGGGTACTTTGCTATAAACTCTTTTGGAAGGTGATAATCAAAGTCTGAAAGTTTAATCATTTACCACTTATCTTAGCTAAGACTGTAAATATTACTGTTAGAATTATACTGATTACAATAGATGTGGTGATAGGAA
>JALUFA010000111.1 GCA_027052485.1 Hydrogenothermaceae bacterium | reverse complement strand
TAAATCTTTTAATGATTTTATATAGACTTCCAAAATTTCCTCTAACAGCTTAAATTTAAAGTATCTAATAATTATATCTGAGGTGGTCTATTTGGAATTATCTATTAAGTTAAAAAACGACCTAAACACACTAAACTCAGTTTTAGCGTCTGTTTATCAGTTTTTAACAGATTTAGGTTTGGATGAAAAAACAGTTCAAAAAGTGATTATCTCCCTTGATGAGATACTGTCGGACACGATAAAGTACGCCTATCCAAAAGGAGAAGAAGGAGATATCATAGTAGATGTAAAATCTGACTTTTCCAACGTTGAGATTACAGTTAAAGATTTTGGTCAGCCGTTTGATTTTAGTAAGTACCAGTATTCAAAAGAAAAAGCTTTGCAGGGAGACTTTAGGGGAAGCGGTTTTAAGGTTGTAAAAGAGTTTATGGATGATTTTATATTTATCAATAAAGGTAGGGAAGGAAAAGAGTTTCGCATAGTTAAAAAGCTGCCATACGTTCATATTAAAGACAGATACGAGAGAGATACATCAAAAAGAGAAGAGTACACAGGACTATACCAAATTGCTCCAGTAAGAGAAGAAGACGCAGAGGATATCTCCAAACTCATATATCGGGCTTACGGGCTTACCTACATAAAAGACGAGCTTTACTACCCAGAAAAGATAAAAGAAGCGCTGAGGGCTAATAAGAAGTTTGGTGTTGTAGTAAAAACAAAAGATGGAGAGACAGTTGGATACTTTGCAGTTTTAAGGAGTAGAGACTCAAACATAGGAGAAGTTGGAGAGGCTGTGGTTGACCCAGACCACAGGGGAAAAGGGATAATGACTGTTATGATGAAAGCCCTTATTGATATGTCAAAGTATAAAGGTCTTCTAGGACTGTTTGGAGAAGCCGTAACAGTCCACACCATAAGCCAGAAGGTAAACGCTAAATTCAACTTTAAATCTACAGCTTTACTCCTTGGAATGTTCCCCTATGTTGAATGGAAGGGCTTTAAACAGAAAAAACAGAGAATATCTGTCATGATTGATTATCTTCCTTTAGTACAAGAGAAAAAACTAGAAAGATACCTGCCTAAACAGTATGCGGCTATATTAAAGGATATATATGTAGAGCTTGGTGTAGATGTTGTTAACAAACCTTTCAAATCAGAAGAACTGCCAGAAAAAACAAAGCTAGACCTTTTGATAGACTACGAAAAAGGTTTTGCTCTTTTTGTTGTGGGACACTTTGGTAAAGACTTTTTAAATCAGATAGAAAATCAGCTAAGCAGCCTTATAGAAAAAGATATAAAGTACATAGGTATAGACCTTCCTTTAGATGAGCCTTATGTAAAACAGGTTATACAGCCGTTAAAAGAAGAAGGTTTTATCTTTGGAGGTCTAATGCCAAAGTTTCATCAGGAAAGAGACTTTTTACGAATGCAGATGGTAAGAGAGGATATTGACCCTAATTACGTGTTTGTTTACTCAGATATAGGTAAAAAGATAAAAAATAAAGTCTTTAAGGAGTTTAAAGTTGCAAAAGATAAACTTTTATCTAAATGCCCAGCAGGTTAAAAGGCTAGAAAATCTTAACAAGCTGGAACTAGACCTTTCTGACGTAAAAGTAGTAGACACAGAAGCTATAAAGTTTTTAATGGAGAGAGCTAAAAACGCTGATGTAGCTATTAAAAATCCTCCAGATGTTTTATGGGAGATTTTAGATATTCTTGGGATTAGAGATGAGTTTATTGCCAGGATAAAAGTTATTTAATTTTTGGTGGAGGCGAGGGGAATCGAACCCCTGTCCGAGAACAGCCGTTGCATGGGCTTTCTACAGGCTTAGCCAGTGTTTAAGATTTCACCTGTAGCGACCCCACTGGCAGGGTATCTACAGGCTAGCCCTGTAAAGTTTCGGAAGATGCCTACAGGGCGGTCAGCACCTTCCTATCCCGTGTGTCTGTCGCCCTTCCTAAGCCCACGGGCAAGCCTAGGAGGACGTCGCTGCGTTAATTAAGCAGCGAGAGCGATTTCGCGTTCGGGAATTGTTGTTGGTTGGTTTTTTACGGAGTATCCTTCTCCGGCCTGCTTACCCAGCGTAACTGTTCCCGTCGAACCCGAATCGCCCCCATATTCAATTTCGCTTTAAATTTATGCAAAAATCCTGTTTATGCAAGTATCTCGTGAACCAGTTTTACTACGATAGCTCCACCAATCATTAGATAGAGGAAAATAATAGCTGCTACGTATATTGGTTTCATACCAACACCTTTGATTTTACTAACGTTTGTTTCAAGTCCCATTGCAGCCATAGCAACAGTTAGTAAAAATCCATCTATGTAGTTTATGGCACTTACTATGTTTTGGGGAATAATCCCAAGGGAGTTTACCCCAACCATTGCGATAAATCCAAAAACAAAGTAAGGTATTGGAATCTCTCTTAAAGATATACCTGCTCCATGGGTTGCGTGCTTTTTAGCAAGGTAGAAGCTTAAAATCAATAGAAGTGGTGCAAGCATCATAACACGGGTAAGTTTTACAATAGTTGCAGTGTTTCCTGCTGGTTCAGAGATTGCAAATCCAGCTGCTACAACCTGAGCTACTTCGTGAACTGTTGCACCAGTCCAGATACCGTAAAGGATATCGTCAAATCCAGGTAGAAGGCCAGCCTTGTAGATTACAGGATATAAAAACATTGCAGTTGTACCAAATATTGTAACTGTGGCTACAGCCATCGCTGCCTGGTGCATCTCAGCCTTTACAACTGGGGCTGTTGCCAGTACTGCTGAAGCTCCACATATAGAACTACCAGAGGCAACAAGGAATGAAATCTGTTCGTCTAAACCAAAAAACTTTCTTGCAATCCACACACCCAGTAAAAATGTGGTACTTACCATTATTGTGTCAACGATAAGTCCAATCAGACCAACATCTATAACATTTTGAAATGTTAATCTAAAACCTAAAAACACAATTGCTATTCTGAGGATTTTTTTCAGTGCAAAGGTTATTCCCGGTTTGAAAGACTCGGGAAACTTAACGATGTTTCCAACAATAACACCTATTAGAATGGCAAGTATAAGTGAACTAAAGTGAAGTGTATTTTGTACGAAGTCTGTCTTTGCCAAAAGCATGGCTATAATCGCAATTGCTACAGGTACAGTTAACCCCGGTAAATATTTAGTCATACTTTCCCCTTTGGAGTTTTGAGTTTTCGATTTTGAAAATATACCAAGAAATTTGATAACAGTTATTTTAAATTTTTTATACTTGTATAAAAG
>JALUFA010000110.1 GCA_027052485.1 Hydrogenothermaceae bacterium | reverse complement strand
GCCAAGAATGCAGCAATAACTGTTGAAATGAAGGTAAAAATCAGAAAAAATCTCTTCAACACGGCTCCTCCTTCCTCATTTATGTCAAACAAAAATCTACAACTGAAAAACAGTTTCATTTTTTCTTACTTTTTCTTCTTCCTAAAAATGATAAAAGACCGAAAATAGACGTTGTACTTTCTAAGTTCTCAACAATCTGATGTATTTTGGGGGAAATAACTTTATAGTCTATTTTAACTTCTATTAAAAGTTCCCTTAGGGTTTTTAAAATGCCAAGTAGTACAAAGAAAACACCAATCATCCCAACGGTGATAATTACCATACATAAGGCTATAATTCCTAAAGAAAAAGCTATAAACCCCTCCATAACGTTCTCCTTTTAACCAACAAATCTTTTTTCTATTTTAGCACCTTTTTCTAAAGTGTTTCCCACAGTACATCCTCTCTTCCCTATTTCCATAACCCTTTCTATCTGTTCGGGAGTTAAGTCAGATTTAAATGAAACATTTAAGGTAATCTCTTCATATCTGTTTTCTCTCTCATGTTTTTTACCAATAACTTCTATTTTTAAGTCTTCGATTTTATAACCTTTGTGATTTGTATAAGCCTGAACGGTAATACCAAAACAGTATCCAAGAGAAAGTAGCATAAGGTCTGTGGCTTTTACCTTTAGTTTTGAAATGTCTATCTTAGGAGCTCCCTCTGCATCTAAAGCTTCTCCTATCCAGTCTTCACCTTCAAGCTGTAAAAGTACGGCTCTTTTTTCTTCCTTCTTTGCCAATTTATACCTCCTTACTTTTTAGTAATCACAGCTTTTCACTAAACTACCATCTAATTCTCTGGATAAAACTAAGGTTCTAAAGTCTCGTCTTTTAGAGTCTTCACAGAGCTGTTTGAAGTTTTCATCTTTCAGGTAAATTTTATCGTACTCTATATTAAAAACAGGTTTACCTTGCTTTACAAATGGCATTAATAAATCGCACTCTCCAATCTGATGACACTCTTCATTAACGGAAAAATCAAAGGTGTTAACAAGGTCTTTTATCTGGTCAAGGTCATTTTTTAAACCTATTAGCAAGCCGAGGTTATGGGCTGTTTTAGCTAAAAATCTGTTATACTCTAGCTGGTCTTTATACGCCAGGTCAAAACCTGTATCATTCTCATAACCATCTACGTTGTCAGGGTCTACACCATCGCAGCCCTTTTTCTTTGCAAGCTTTATTCTATCAGCCATAATCCGTCTTACTTTATCGTTTTTTATGTCAAGCCAGTACTCACCTTCCCAACCTTCAAGAGGATTTCCTATAGCTTCTTTAGGGAATTTATCTTTATCAGGTCTCCAGTCCTCATAACTACCTGCACTAAAGTAGCAGATAACAATCTTTCCATCTTCTTTTAACTTTTTTATCGTTTCACTGTCCGTATCAAAAAGGTCTATATCGTATAGCTTTGCTGCTTTAATCTGTTTTAAAGGATGCTCCTCATCAACTTTAAGCTGGATATACCACGTGGTTTTTGTGGTTAAAATGTTCTCGTCCTTGTCTTTATCTGTCCCTGAACCGCAGGAAACAAAAAACAATCCCAGTAGAGGTAAAGCGACCCTTTTCATTAAATTTTTAACACTGTTTTAGGTATTAACTAATTAATTTTATCACTTGATTAATGTCAGACGTTGGCTCCTTGCATGCAAAATTTTCACACACGTAAACTTTAATCCCTTTCTCATCTGGAAGGTTTTTAACAAATTCCGATATGCTAGATAAATATCTATCTTTGTAGCCAACAACCTTTAAAGGCTGGTAAACTTCTTCCAGTTTTTTTCTGTAGTCTAAAGCCTTTTCTCTATCACCAACAAACAAGATTTCTTTTGCGTAAAGCATCATCATAAGTCCGATTAAAAACATGGTATGCCCGTGGGGAGCTCTTTTTATGTTTGGAGCAAATGCCGACTCCATTTTTTTGATGAGTTGGTGATACTCTCTGTTCCCTGTAAGCTTAAAGAGAGCCACGAGGTTGTTATATATAATAGAATTACCCGACGGGTAAGCTCCATCGTAGCTTTCCTTTTGTCTTAACGGAACGTCTTTATTGTCTTTAGATGTAAAGAAAAATCCGCCATTTTTCTCATCCCAGAATAAATGCACTGCTTTTTCTGTAAGTTCAACAGCTTTTTTTAGGTACTCTTCATCAAAACTGTCTTGATAGGCTTCTAGTAAGGCGTACACTAAAAATGAGTAATCATCTAAATTTCCCTCATACTTTAGTTCTCCATCTTTAAACCTGTGGTAGAGCTTGCCATCTTTGTAAAAAGTTTGTAAAACCTTGTCTAAAGACTGCTTTGCCTGACTTACGTAAGCTTCATTTTTAAAAACTAATCCAGCCTGAAAAAGGGCTTTTGTAAATAAACTGTTCCAGTCTAGGAGGGATTTTGTATCTTTTAAAGGTCTAACCCTTTTTTCTCTAACTGGGAAAAGTTTTTTCAAAGAGCGCTCAAATACCTGTTTTAGATTTTCTTCAGGAATACCTGTTTCTTGAGATAAATCTTTCCAATTTTTTGATACATGAATAATATTTCTATATGATGGTTGACGTGTAGCTTCCTTAAGGTAGTTTCCCTCTGGTTTGATATTTGAGATTTTAGCGAATATATCAAAATCCTCTTCTAAGATTTCTTTCAGCTCATCGTACGTCCACGTGTAAAACTTACCTTCTTCGCCTTCGCTATCTGCGTCTTCTGCTGAGTAAAACAGACCTTCCGAAGATTTCATATCCCTAAGTACGTACTGGATTACCTCTTCAGCTACTCTTTTGTATAAATCATTTCCAGTAGCTTGGTATGCCTCGGTATAGGCCATTAGAAGCATTGCCTGGTCGTAAAGCATCTTTTCAAAGTGGGGCAGTAGCCATCTGTTATCTGTTGAGTATCTGTGAAAACCATATCCAACGTGGTCGTAAATTCCACCTTTTGCCATCTCTTGAAGGGTTTTTTCTACCATTTGTAAGGCTCTGTAATCTCTGTAAACCTTGTAGTATCTAAGTAGAAAGATTAAGTTGTGGGGTGATGGAAACTTTGGTGCTATGGAAAAACCACCGTACCTTTTATCAAAGGTATCTACTAGGTATAAAAAGGCGTTTTTTATATCCTTCTCTGTAAGTTCCTGGTCTACACCTTTCTTATTTGATACCTCTTGCATGTACTCAATGATGCTATTTGCCCGTGATAGGAGTTTTTCTCTATCCTCCTTCCAGAGGCGGTTTATCTCTTTTATGAGGTCTTTCATTCCAATACGTCCGTAAGCCGACTCTTTTGGTATGTAGGTTCCAACAAAAAATGGCTTTTTATCTGGTGTCATAATAACTGTTAGAGGCCAGCCACCATGGCCTGTCAATGCAAGGCAAACGTTCATGTAAAACTGGTCTATATCTGGTCTTTCTTCTCTATCTACCTTTATATTAACGAAGATTTCGTTCATCATTTTTGCTATTTCTTCATCTTCAAAACTTTCCTTTTCCATAACGTGGCACCAGTGGCAAGTTGAGTATCCTATAGATAAAAAGATTGGTTTGTCTTCTTTTTTTGCCTTTTCAAAAGCTTCTTCACACCACGGATACCAGTCTACTGGGTTGTAAGCGTGTTGTTGAAGGTAAGGGCTTTTCTCATTTATCAAACGATTTGGTTTTTTCATATCGGGTCTTCCTTAAGGGTAAAAGTTTTAGATGAGAATATAAAAGGGAAGCAGTAATGTTAAAGAATAAAAATCATAAAGGGGAAAAGGGAGGCTTAGTTTTCAGCCTCGCCGTTTGATTGGGATTTTTTGTAGTTTGGAAGGAACGAAGGCATCCAACCTTCCCAAATCTTCGTTCTTGGATAGTCATACTCAGGCCAGATTTTCTGGTCTTTTCTCCATTTTGAGTGATCATCAAACTTTTCTTTTCCTCTTCTTGCAATAAAATCATCAGCAATTCTTGAGAGGTCTTCTTTATGTAAAACCCAGCTTCTTCTTGTGTAAGATGAAAGGTCATAAACGTCAGTGTGGATGATACAGTCTGTCGGACATGCCTGGGTACAAAGCCCACAGAACATACATTTTGATAAATCCATATCAAAAACTGCTAAAACTTTTAGTCCGTGGTGAGGATGGTCTTCAGGTACTTTTAGTTTTTCTGCTTTGATGGTAAATAGTTCAGGAACAGGACATGCAGCCTGACAGAACTTACATGCTATACACCTAGTTTCTCCTTTTTCAGGAGGTTTGATTTTTAACTTTTTAATCCAACTATCAAAGTCTGGGGGTTCTGTACCATCAACGTTTCTAAGCCCGTGTACCCCTCTAAATCTTATTGCTGGAATTGTAACCTCATACGGGAAATCTACCGTTACTACCCTTCTAAATAGGTGCTTGATAGTGGTCTTAAGCCCTTTCATAAAGTCTAAAAAGAACAGTTTTTCTGTTAATGTCTGGGGCTTAACATTTCTATTTAAACCTACCTTTTTTATACCCACTTTAATCCTCCAGTTTTTAGGCTTTTACTACCTGTCGGTTTCTCCAACGACAGGGTCAATAGTAGAAAGTAATGTTATAGCATCGGCTATAGGTCTTCCAATTATCGCTTTTGTAAACACCTGCAGGTTGTAAAAAGCTCCTGAACGGATTCTCACTCTGTATGGCTTGATTGCTGCCTTTTTATTGTATATGTAAAAACCAAGTTCACCTCTCGGGTTGTCTGTTCCTGCGTACATCTCACCTTCAGGTAGTTTTAAACCTCTACCATCTATAGATATTTTTAGCTTTTTTGGGTCTTCTGGTTCAAAGAAGTAAGGGTCATCCTCGGAAAATTCCCTTAATCTGTTAATACACTGTTTTACTATCTTTGCACTCTGCCTCATCTCTTCAATTCTAACAAGGTATCTATCGTAAGAGTCTCCGACTTCTCCTATAGGGATATCAAAATCAACCTCTCCGTAAGCGTCATACTTATCTATCTTTCTTAGGTCGTATGGTACTCCTGACGCCCTTGCTACGGCACCTGTTAAGCCATAATCATAGACATCTTGCTGGGTCAGTACACAAACGTCTTTGTTTCTCTTGAGCCAAATTCTATTTCTCGTTAGGAGGGTTTCATAGTCGCTTAGTCTTTGTGGAAAATCTTCTATGAAATGCTCTATAGCCTCTAGTGCTCCGTATGGAAGGTCTGCGTAAACCCCACCTATTCTAAAGTAGTTAATTGTAAATCTAGCCCCTGTTATACCTTCAAAAATATCCATAATTTTTTCCCTTTCTCTGAAGGTATAAAGGAACATCGTTAAGGCTCCAAGGTCTAGGGCATAGGTTCCAAGCCAGAGCAGGTGGGAGTTTATCCTTGAAAGCTCGGCCATCATAGTTCTAATCCATTTTGCCTTCTCTGGTATCTTCTCGTGGATGCCGAGCATCTTCTCTGCAGCAACCACATAAGCGTGGTTTTCGTTTATGGAAGCTATGTAGTCCATTCTATCTGTGTAAGGGATAAACTGCTGATATCCAATGTTCTCTGCTATTTTTTCAACTCCTCTGTGGAGCTGACCGATGATAATGTCACACTGCTGGACGTACTCACCATCTAGGTCTAGTAAAAACCATATTGTTCCGTGGGTTCCTGGGTGGAGAGGTCCCCAGTTTAAAACCACCTGAGCCTTTTTCCTAGGCATTCTTATTTTTTCTGTTCTTTCTAAATCTTCTAAAGTTGGTAGGGCTGTATGCATTCTTGAGTAGTTAAACATTCCCTCCAGCTGGTCGTTTCTTTCCACTTCGTTCAGAGATGGTAGTTCTACCTCTTCGTATCCTTTTATCGGAAAGTCCTTTCTGAGAGGGTGATATGGGTATCCTTCCCACATAAACATACGAACAAGGTTTTCGTGGCCTTCGTATCTGACACCAAACATATCCCAGGCTTCTCTTTCAGCCCATTTGGCTCCAGGCCAAAGTTCGATAAGGGACGGCAGTTTTTCCTCTGTTGCCCAAGATTTGATTATTACTCTCTCCTGATGGTCTGGAGAAAATAGGATTAAAACTCCCTGAAAACGGGGATTTTCTTTTTGACCGTGGTCTATAACAGTCCAGTCAATAAACATTTTAAAGGAGTAGTTTGGGTCTTCCTTTAAGAACTTCAAGAACTCTATCAACTTTTCTTTAGGAACTTCTATATATGGAATTCCGGTTTTTGACTGTTCTAACTTTACATAATCAAACTTGCTTTCCAGCCCTTTTGCTTTGTCTAAGCTTATCCAAGACATACCAGCTTCCACCACCTAGATTTATTTTCAAACAGCGTTATAAAAATTTTACTTTAATTTTAACAAAATTAGCAAGGAAATACCTTATGAGGAAAACCATAGCTCTGTAAGAAATCAACTCTACAGTATGTAGTATAATGCAAAAATAATTAACAACGGAGAAATCAGGATGGGTTTTTTACCTCAAGATGTAAAGTTTGACATAGATTTAATCAAAAAGTATGCAAAACCGGCTCCACGATACACAAGCTACCCAACAGCCCAAGAGTTTACAGAAGAGTTTACACCTCAAGATTACAAGGAAAAACTTATCCAGTCTAACGAGAGAAAAACACCACTATCTCTTTACTTTCACATACCTTTCTGTGAGTCAGCTTGCTACTTTTGTGGATGTAATGTGATTATCACGAGAAGAAAAGAGTCTTCACAGCCATACCTCAAGTACCTTTACAAAGAGATGGACTTGGTATCATCTTACCTTGATAAAGATAGAAAGGTGGTTCAGCTACACTGGGGTGGCGGAACTCCAAACTACCTTGAAAACGACCAGATAAAAGAACTTTTTACAGAGATAAAAAAGCGGTTTGAGTTTGATAAAAATCCCGAAATCTCAATAGAGATTGACCCAAGGCATATAGACAGAGAAAAGATTTTTCTGTTAAGGGAGCTTGGCTTCAACCGTATAAGTTTTGGAATTCAGGATTTTAACCCGAAGGTTCAACAGGCGGTAAACAGAATACAGCCTGAAGAAATGATTTTTAACGTGATGTCATGGATTAGGGAAGCTGATTTTGAAAGTGTAAACATAGACCTCATATACGGTCTTCCCTACCAAACCTTAGAAACGTTCACCGACACAGTAGAAAAAACTATAAAACTAAACCCTGATAGAATTGCAAACTTCAACTTTGCGTACGTTCCATGGCTTAAAAGACTTCAACGAAACATAGACCCAAGCACACTACCACCTCCAGAGGAAAAGCTAGAAATTTTAAAGATGACAATAGATAAGCTAACAAAGGCAGGGTATCTGTTTATCGGGATGGATCACTTTGCCAAGCCTAATGATGAGCTTGCCATAGCACAGAGAAACAGAACGCTACACAGAAACTTTCAGGGATACACTACCCACGCAGAAGCAGAACTTATAGGATTTGGGGCAACTTCTATAAGCATGCTATACGATGCTTACGCACAAAACGCAAAGACCTTAAGGGAGTACTATGAACCTATAGACAGAGGAGAACTTCCTACAGCAAGGGGAGTAAAGCTGAACGAGGACGATATAATCAGAAGAGATGTAATAATGAGACTGATGTCCCACTTCCAGTTATACAAAGGGGAAATTGAAGAAAAGTATGGAATAAAGTTTGACGAGTACTTTAAACCTGAAATGGAAAGACTAAAAGAACTTGAGGCAGATGAACTGCTTAAACTGTATCCAGATAGAATAGATGTTACTCCAGCAGGAAGGCTGCTAATAAGAAACATTGCTGTAAACTTTGATGTTTATACCTTAGCTAAAAAGGAAAAAAGATTTTCACAGGCTATCTAAGGAGGTAGAGATGAGATATTTAACTTTACTGCTGGTTTTAATATTTTCGTTTTCTTATGCATATAAGGAAGGTGTTTTAATAGGTAAAAAAGCCCCTAATTTTACTTTTTTAGGAAGTGATTGTAAGTACGATCCTGACGATATCTACTATAAAGAAAACGGTAAATGGAAGAAAAGGTGCAAGGAGCATCACCTTTCAGAAATCTTAAAAAAGGGAAAGCCTGTAGTTATTGTGTTCTGGGCTATAGGTGATAGACCGGGAACGTACTACTTCTTACCAAAACTTAACAAGCTGTATGAAAAGTACAAAGATAAGGTTGAGTTTATGGCTGTACTTCTCTCACGAACTAGCCAGAAAGAGGTAGAAAAGGCTAAAAAGGTAATTCCTTTAAAAATACCTGTTTACAGAGCTTACTCAGATGCTATTATCAAGTACAATATAGGAAAGATAGACGTTCCTTATCTTGTTTTTATCACTCCCGACGGGAAGATTAAAAGGGTTATTCTAAGACCTGAGTCTCCAATGAGATACGTGGAAGATGAGAAAGGTCTACACAAGAGAAATGGAAAGTTTGACAAAGCTCATAGATTTGATATCCACGAAGACCTTATAGAAGCTAGTATCAATGATATTGATAAGTACATACAGGAGCTTATCAAATGGAAGAAGTAAAGGAACTGATTATAAAGCTTGAAGGTATAGATATAAGAGACCCGTCTCAGGAAGAACTGGCTAGCGAAAGATTTAAAGAAGAAATGAAAAAACATGGGTACTTTCCTACAGATAATCTTATCGTTCTTAGACCGGGGAAGATGACATCAATAAGGGCTCTTCAGGAAAATGATGAGGAAGCTGAGATGTATGCCTTTTCAGTAGTTAAAGAAAAAGATGGAAAACCTACTACCTACGTATCTTTAAAAATTGTCTGATTTTTTATTGTAAAGCCCTTTTGGGCTATCTCTTTTCCATTTTCATCCTTAACAACACACTTCCATTTTCCAGTCCAGTTTGGAAGTATTCTTTTTGAACTCCACGTTCTAAATGTAGAGTATTTAATATCCAGTTTTACTGAAGCCATCTTTTTACCGTTGTAGCACCACTCATGGAGTATGAACGTTGGAGGATTTGTTGTTATAACTTTAGTCCAGCAGTACAGTTTTTTTACTGTGTTTGGAAAAACCTCAGCAACTCCTATAGGCTCACGGTTTTTTACATCCTTTGCTATTTTTATAGCAATAACTCTTGTTTCAGCAACAGCACAGGTTGAGATAAGAATGACGGAAAGAAGCGCCTTTTTCAGCATCATCAAAAGTCCTCCAAAGAAGGGTTTGTAGGGTACTCACCATACTTAGCACCTTCCACAATAACCTTTCTACCTTCTACCTTTACCCTGCCATCACATATCCATTTTATGGCCTGAGGGTATACCCTGTGCTCCCAACTTAAAATCCTCTGGGATAAGGTTTCCTCAGTGTCATCGGGTAGTACTGGTACAACAGCCTGTATGATGATAGGGCCATTATCAAGCTCTTTGGTTACAAAGTGTACCGTTGCTCCTGTGTACTTTACTCCGTACTCTAAAGCCTTTTTTTGGGCGTTTAACCCCTTAAAAGATGGAATCAAAGAAGGGTGTATGTTTACTAGTTTTCCTTCAAACGCTTCTATAAACTCATCAGATAGTATTCTCATGTAGCCTGCCAGTACTATCAGGTCTGGGTTTTCCTTTTTTATCCTTTCTACGAGGTAAAGGTCGTATCCTCTTCTTGACTCAAAAAATGATGGCTCAAAGACCTTTGCAGGAATGCCATTTTCTCTTGCTATCTTTATAGCACCGGCGTCTTTTTTGTTAGAGATTACAAGCGTTATCTCTGCGTTTATCTTTCCTTTTTTTATTGCTTCAATAATTGCCTTAAGATTGCTTCCTCTTCCTGAGGCAAGGACTACAAGTTTACAGCTCATTTATATCCACCTTTACACTATTTCTACTGATTTTTCACCTTTTTTAATCTCACCACAGATATAGGCATCTTCTCCTAAATCTTTTAACAGATTGACAGCTTTCTCAGCATCATTTTTGTCTACAACAATAAGCATTCCAACTCCCATGTTAAAAGTTTTAAACATCTCTTCTTTTGGAATATTCCCTCCTTTCTGTATCCATTTAAAGATAGGGTGTACCTTTATCTTGTTCTCATAGATAACTGCTTTCACTCCATCTTTTAAAACCCTAATAAGATTTCCAGGGATGCCTCCTCCTGTAATATGGGCTATAGCTTTAACGTTTATCTGGTCTATTAGAGCAAGTACTGGTTTTACGTATATCTTTGTTGGAGTTAAAAGTATCTCGCCAAGCTTTCCTCCAAGGTCTTCTATATAATCTTCATAGTTATAGCCTTTTATCTCAATAAGTTTTCTTACGAGTGAATAGCCATTGCTGTGAATTCCTGAGGAAGGCAGTGCAATAATAACATCTTCCTCTTCTATCTTAGAGCCGTCTATCATTTTTGAACGTTCAACCACTCCGACGGCAAAACCTGCAAGGTCATACTCACCATCTTTATACATGCCCGGCATCTCGGCAGTTTCACCGCCTATGAGGGCACACTCAGCCTGTTTACAACCTTCTGCGATACCTTTTATCACATCTACCGCCACCTGCGGTTCAAGTTTTCCGGTTGCAAAGTAATCTAAAAAGAACAGAGGTTTTGAACCTGTAGTTATAAGGTCATTAACACACATAGCAACCAAATCAATACCGATAGTATCGTGTTTATCTAACGCCTGTGCTATCTTTAGCTTTGTTCCAACCCCATCTGTTGAAGAGGTTATAACCGGTTCTTTATAGTTTGCTATCTCCAGTAAATAAGCTCCAGCAAAACCACCAATGGGAGTAATAACGTTTTTGTTAAACGTTCCTTTGACTAAGTTTTTTATCTGTTCTACGAATTTATCAGCTTTTTCTATATCTACGCCTGCATCTTTATATGTAAGCATACTACTTACCTCTATATATGAAAGAATTTCACAAATAGGTACATTATTATTAAAACATAAAGACCTGCCACTACGTCATCTGCCATAATTCCAAGACCTGAAGGGAGCTTTTCAAATCTTTTGATAGGTGGAGGTTTTAAGATGTCATAAATCCTAAACAGTACAAAGGCTATTGCAAGATGTATAGGTGTTAAAGTTATTCCTATCATAGAAACCATAAAACCTGCTATCTCATCTATAACGATGTAGTCTGGGTCAACTTTTTCTTTTGAGTTATCGGTCTCTCCAACTAAAACAGTAGAAGCCCAAAGGCCTATAAAGAAAACAGCGGCAGTAATAGATATCTGGGCTAAAAAACCTTTGTCCCAGTAAATATACATAATAGGAATAGCTACAAG
>JALUFA010000109.1 GCA_027052485.1 Hydrogenothermaceae bacterium | reverse complement strand
GAGATGCCTCTTTTAGTAGGTCTGGTCTTTTTTGTAGGGTTTTTTCAAGTTGTTTCCACCGTCTCCACTTTCTTATAAGCTCATGGTTTCCTGATAGTAAAACCTTTGGGACCTGCTTTCCCTCAAAATTTGCTGGGCGGGTGTAGTTAGGATAACCTAAAAGGCTATCAGAAAAAGAATCTACCTTTAGACTATCTTCATCTCCAACAACACCGGGAATTAAACGTATTGTAGCGTCTAAAATCACAAGAGCTGCTGGTTCTCCACCGGATAGAATAAAATCTCCTATGGATACTTCTTCATCAACAATCTCTTTAACTCTCTCATCAACTCCTTCGTATCTGCCACAGATTATTAGAATTTCATCTTTTTTAGCAAGCTCTTTTGCAAACTCTTGATTAAATCTTCTTCCCCAAGGTTCGGTTATAAGAACGTAAGGTTTGTGGCCTCTTTGTAGAATGCTTTCATAGGCTTTAAAGATTGGTTCAGGTTTAAGAAGCATTCCGGGACCACCACCGTAAACCACATCGTCAACTGTTCGGTGTTTGTCAGTGGTGAAATCCCTTAGGTTAAGATTTTCTATATCAACTATACCTTTTTTTACCGCTTGTGAGACTATACCTACGCTTTTGAACGTTTCAAATAGATGGGGGAATATAGACAAGGTAAAGAACTTTTTCATTTATCCCTGAAATATAAAGGTTAATAATAAAAATATTATAAGCCAGAGCCTTTGAGTAAGCCGGATTCTGTTTGAGGTTATCATTTCTCTTAGCTCCCTACCCGAGGACATCGGCCGGGCAAGCCTCAAGCGTCCTCCTACTTGGGATTTCTCCAGGAGGGGGTTGTCAGCTACCACTGTCGCCAGTGGTACTGGTAGGCCTTTACCCTACCGTTTCACCTGTACCTATCTGGAATGGCTTTACGGCTTTTTCAGCCTACAAACACCATCCGAGATAGGTAGTCTGTTTTCTGCGACCCTATCCGTGAGGTTTCCCCCACCTGCCTTTCGGCAGCTCCTTGCCCTCTGGAGTCCGGACTTTCCTCTCCCTAAAGGGAGCGATAACCCTAAAGGCTCTGGCTCAGTTTTAAATTTAAGATTGGAAAAGACTTTGTCAATATATAAAATCTTCAGAAGAGTCCTTTTCTATACCTATAGATTCTCTAGAGTAGTACTTTTTGGTACGAAATTTATATATCAAAACGCTGTCTTCATCTTCTTTCATCACGTTTTTAAGTTCATCTTTTAGTATACGTAGGTTTGCTTCTGTGATTTCTCCTTCAAAAACGCTGTTTTGAACCCACGTTAGATACTTTTTGCAGATTTTATGAAATTTTTGCACTCGCTTTTCATTAGCATCATATACTAATATTACAAACATCTCCTTACCAGTTTGCTATGAAAGGTTTATAAATATCCTCTTTAAAGAAATGTTTATACAATTTGTAGCATTCAAGTCTTACCAACTTTCTATAGGAAACTTTCCCTAAGTTTTTGTATTTTATAGTAGTGGCTAGTTTTTCCTCAAAGGCCTTTATAAAAATTTTTTGCCCTTGCTGATTAAGGTAAGTGTAATCAATACTTTCTTCAAAGTGTTTCAACTGTATCTGTTTCTTATTAATTAACGAAAAAATCACTCTATCAACTATAATGGGCTTAAAAATTTCGGATAGGTCTAAGTTTAAACTGAAGCTTCGTTGGTTTGTCTCATGTAAGTATCCTATCCTCGGGTCTAGATGAGTACGGTATATTTGGGCTAAAATTGTGGTATAAATCAGAGAGTTCCCAAAACTTATAAGTGTGTTTAAGGGATTTGTTGGAGGCCTTTTTGTTCTTTTATCAAAGAAAAAATCGCCTATCCTTAAAATTATGTTGAAAGCCTCATAGTAGGTTTTACGAATTTTACCTTCTAATGCCATTAAGGATGGAATGCTATCTTTTGAATCTATTGTGGCTAATTTTTCTTCAATCTTTTCAATATATGGGTCTATATACTCCTTTTTTGTCTTTTTGTAGTAGTTAAGGTTTTTTAAAATGTTATGGACTCCTCCAAGTACAAAACTTTTTGCAAGGTACAATCTCTCGTCTGCGCTTAAGTAAAACTCAGCTTGCTTTAGTGTGATAAGGCCGGAATTTAAATACTCTCTAGGATAATAGCTACCTATATAGTAGCCATAGTGATTATAGAAAAAGATTGGAATTTTATTCTTTGTTAGAAACTCTAAAACCCTTTTATTTAGGTCTATCTCCCCAAAAATATGGATTTCAGAAATGGCATTTACAGGAAGGGTCTTTTTTTCATTATCTTTCATGAATATTAAAGTGTTATCTTTTCTTTTTAAGGTACCATCATTGTATATGTAGATGGGTTTTTTCACAGTTTTAACTCCAGCACATTTCCTTGTAGGCGCAGGTTTTACAGTATTGAATCTTTTTAGGCTTAGGAGGTTTATCAAGATTAATAATTTTATTTATATCTTGTATGGCCTTTTGTAGTTCAGTTTCTATCTCCTTTGTGAGAACAACCTTTTCTCTTTTTCTTTCTTCTGGAAATAGAAGTTCTCCTTCTAGATTTATTCCTTTTTGTTTTAAGTAGTATAGGTAAAAGGCGACTTGCATACGGGCACTTTTAACAAACTTAGATGATTTTTTGATTTCGCCAACGACTTTTTTGTTAAAAAGGATATCTATTTTTATTGTGTTATCAATAAGAATTTCCTTCTTTTGTTTCTTGTAAAAAATTTCGTGAATATGCCTACCAAGAACTAAAAAATCGTTATCTTGATTTGCCTCTATGGCATGGGATATAAGCCAAACTTCACGGGGACATATGTAATAGTACCAAATTAATGTGCCGTTTATTTTATTTAACCCCTCCATACATTTTAACCTAAGGTTAAATTTTGAAAATGGCAAGAAAGAATAATTTCAATTCCTCATAGGTACGCTAAAAACTAAGTCTAGTAATCCTTTATCTTTTCACGAAAAACTGTTTCAATTCCTCATAGGTACGCTAAAAACGTGGGGGGAGTACATTCCAGTGGGAAAAGCAGTTTTAGTTTCAATTCCTCATAGGTACGCTAAAAACCCAGCAGAACTAATCGCACTTAAAATTGGAAGTTTTTGTTTCAATTCCTCATAGGTACGCTAAAAACCCTGAGACTAGGATACGTATTCAAAAGTCAAGAAGCCGTTTAAAATCAATGGTTAGCTATTAATATAGACCAAACAGTAAATCCTGTCAAATGAAACTAATTTTCAGTCAACCTCCAATCTAGCAAAAATC
>JALUFA010000108.1 GCA_027052485.1 Hydrogenothermaceae bacterium | reverse complement strand
CCCAATAAGCCCAGTCTGTAGCAATTTTATCGATTGTATCCTTATAAGATTTGAATGATTTTGAAAAGGTTTTTATCTCATTTTTTAGGATTAAACTTTCAGTTTCCTTTACTTTATTAAGAATAATGTACTCAATAACAATGAATGAAGCTGCGATTGATATAATGCTAAAAACAAATAATCCTATAAATAAAAATGTTTTTAAGGAAGCCTTTTTCATAAAACTCCCCCATTAGTATTGATACCTATTCTTGAAAAACAAACCCTCACATATATAATATGATATGCGAAAAATTGAGTCATCATGAGGAAAGATGAATAAGATAAAGAGAAGAAACACCAATCAGAGAAAAATCATATATGAGATTGTTAAATCCACTAACATACATCCAACTGCAGACTGGGTTTATGAAAGAGCTAGAGAAAAGATAGCCAATATCAGCCTTGGAACGGTATACAGAAACCTTAAGGTTCTGGTAGAAGAAGGGAAAATCATAGAGATAAACGACGGAAAGGTTAGCAGATTTGATGCAAACACATCTCCCCACCATCACTTTAAGTGTGAAGTTTGCAGCAGTATCTACGACCTACCAGAAGAAAATCTGACGTTAAACATAGAACCACTAACAAATGAAGGGTTTACTGTAAACAAAACATTTATCTTCCTAGAAGGGGTATGCCCTAGCTGTAAAGGTAAAGTAAACTGATGAAAACAATAGTAAGCCCGATAAACTTTAGAAAAGATAGACTACCTCCGGGGCAGCACTGGAGTAATAAGCTTCATATACTAGATATAGCAGGTCCTCCAGATATAGACCTATCCCAGTACAGGTTTAAAATTTTTGGTGCTGTAGATAAACCGATAACTTTAACGTGGGATGATATACAGGATTTAGAAAAGGTAAGGCTTATTGCTGATTTCCACTGCGTTACAAGATGGAGTTGTCCTGATGTTGAGTGGGTAGGTTTTCATGTAAATGAGTTAAAAAAACTTGTAAACGTTGATAAAAACGTAAAGGCTGTAATGGTACACTCCCTTGACGGGTACACAACAAACATTCCGATAGAGTATTTTTTTGACGAAGATGTCGTCTTTGCCTACCAGCTTAATGGAAGACCTATACCTGCAGACCACGGATACCCACTTCGTCTTGTAGTTCCCAAACTGTACGCGTGGAAAAGTGCAAAATTTGTAAGTGGTGTTGAGTTTTTACTGGAAGATAAACCAGGATTTTGGGAGCAGAGAGGCTACCACATGAGAGGAGACCCTTGGAAAGAAGAAAGATACAGCTTATAGCGATCTTTACGTTTTTATTTTTCTCTATTTCCTTTGCTGGAGAGTGTTCTAAGTACTTTTTAACTAAAGATTACTCATTTTTTATAGATGCAGTTAAAAGTTATAAAACCCAACTTGGCATTTCCATACAACAGCTAGACCAGATAAACTCTATTATAGACCAGTATGAACCCCAAATTAAAGAAAGGAAGGACAAAATAACGGAAATAGAGGATAAAATCAACGAAATTTTAATCAATGGCGGAAGCTCAGAAAAACTAAAGCAGCTGATAATACAACTTGCACGGCTTAAGACAGAAAACACGGTGCTACAGATAAGAGAGATAAGGGAAATCCAAAACATTCTAACAGACGAACAGTATAGAACTCTTTTAAAGATACTGTTTAATATAGATTAACAGGGGCAAAAGCCCCCCAGAAGGCAGACATCCCCTCACAAACCTCCCGCGATTAACTTATAACCTATTGATTATAAAAATACCCGTATTTAGTATAAAATATACTACCAGAGCGTACATAAATCAATCATTAGAGAGACACAGTGATAAAACTTATAGTAATCATCCTAGGCTTTATTGCAGGATACTTGTTTTTTAAATCAATAAAAGGTTCCTTTAAAAACTATATAAACCAGCAGAAGAAGAAACTCATTTTTTACATAAGGCTGGCACCAATTTTTATACTACTAGCTGTTGCTGTATCCATATTCAAAATCTGGGGTTTGGTACTTTTTCTTATAGGATTTTTCTCGGCAAAATGGTTCTTTTTAAAGCCAGAAAGCCAATGATGTTATAATTTGTGGCGGCATGATTAGGATATTTATTAAAGAAAACGACTTTACAATAAGAATAATAAACGAAATACCCAAAGAAAGACCAAAAAGAATTCTATGGGTAGACCTTTTTAAACCCTCGCAGGAAGAAATCAAATGGGTGGAAGAAACCTTCCACGTTCAACTTCCATCAAAACAAGAAATGGAAGAGATAGAAATTTCGTCAAGATACTGGGAAGACGAAGAAACGATAACGATTAACGCCTACTTTTTAGTTAAAGAGGACGATGGAATAAAAAACGAGACTGTAACGTTTGTTTTAACCCTATCTACCCTTATCACAGTAAGGTATAGAGAATTAACCACATTTTCAGAAGTTGTAAAAAGATTAATGTCAAACCCAAAACACTTTGAAGACGGGTATTACATCCTCGCAAGTATTTTGGATATAAGAATAGACAGCGATGCCGACACCCTAGAGTTTATAACAAAAGAGATAGCAAAACTCAGCAGACTGGTTTTTACAGGAATAGACATAACAGAGCAGCTTTTAGAGTCCATCTCCTACTACGAAGATTACAACATGACTATAAGGGAAAACCTCGTAGACAAACAGCGCCTTCTATCCTCTTTACTAAAGAGCTACAAGATACCCAAACCTCTAAGAGAAGAGTTTAGAATAATGATAAAAGACGTAAACTCCCTGATAGATTACGCAAACTTTAACTTTGAACGGCTAGACTACCTTCAAAACACATTCTTAGGATTGCTAAACATAGAACAGAACAAAGTGATGAAAATCTTTACTCTTATGTCTGTGATTTTCCTACCTCCTACTCTTATAGCAGCCATCTATGGGATGAACTTTCACTACATGCCTGAGCTGAACTGGAAATTTGGTTATCCATTTGCTTTAATATTGATGGTGTTGTCAGCTATCACACCACTTTATATCTTTAAAAAGAAAGGGTGGTTATAACTATGGCAGAAAAAGAACTGGTACAAAAGCAGCAAGAAAACCTAGAAGACTACATCCTAAACCGCAGGGTTACTCTCTTTTATGGAATTACATTCCTGTTTATTTTCTTTGGTGCCGTCGTTTCTGAAATTCTCAGTTTAATACTAGACGAAGGTGTACTATCACCACCTATGGTAGGCTTTCACGTTATCTGTTTTGTAGGGTACGTTTTAACCTTAAGATACGTATGGAAAAAGCAGACATACAT
>JALUFA010000107.1 GCA_027052485.1 Hydrogenothermaceae bacterium | reverse complement strand
ATATAGTGTCATCTCTCGGAGAATACAATCATAAAGATATAGAAAACAGATGGTATCAAAAATGGCTTGAGGAAGAGCTTTTCACGGCAAACCCAGATAAAGGCGGAAAACCATTTTCAGTGGTAATGCCTCCTCCAAATGTTACAGGACATTTACATATAGGACACGCCCTCAATATAACTCTACAAGATGTGTCGGTTAGATACAACAGAATGAAAGGTAGAAACACCCTTTGGCTTCCGGGTTTTGACCATGCAGGAATTGCTACTCAGTGGGTTGTTACAAGACAGATTGAAAAAGAAGGTTTAACCAGATTTGACCTAGGAAGAGAAAAGTTTATAGAAAGAGTCTGGCAGTGGGTTCCAAAAGCTAGAAATGCTATAAAAAAACAGGTTGAGACGTTAGGTGCGTCATGTGATTGGAGCCGTCAGAGATTTACCTTAGATGAAGGTTTTGCCAGAGCCGTAAGAGAGGCCTTCTCAAAGCTATACCGTGAAGGTTATATATTTAAGGCGCCGTACATAGTAAACTGGGACCCAAAAGACAGAACGGCTATTTCTGACCTAGAAGTTGAGTATGAAGAAGAAAAGGGAAACCTTTGGTACATAAAGTATCCCGTTGTTGATGAAGACGGCAAAGAAACAGGAGAGTTCATTGTTGTTGCCACAACCAGACCGGAAACAATGCTTGGAGACACGGCAGTAGCTGTAAATCCTAACGATGAAAGGTATAAAAACTTAGTAGGTAAAAAGGTAAAGCTTCCACTTGCCAAAGAGGAGAGAGTAGATTTTTACGGAAATAAAGTTTCAAACCTTATTCCTATAATCGCCGACGAGTATGTTGACCCTGAGTTTGGTACAGGTGCGGTAAAGATAACCCCAGCCCATGACCCAAATGACTTTGAGGTAGGAAAACGCCACAACCTACCTATGGTAGTTGTTATGGATGAAGCAGCTGTAATGAACGAAAATGCAGGTAAGTACAAAGGTTTAGACAGATACGAAGCTAGAAAGAAAATAGTAGAAGACCTACAGGAAGAAGGGCTTTTAGAAAAGATAGAAGAGATAATCCACAGTGTAGGACACTCCCAAAGGTCTGGAGCTGTTGTTGAGCCATATCTTTCAGTACAGTGGTTCGTTGACACAAAAAAACTTGCCAAAGATGCAATAAAAGTGGTTGAAAACGGAGATATAAGATTTATTCCAAAGCAGTGGGAAAAAACTTACCTAAACTGGATGTATAACATTAGAGAGTGGTGTATCTCAAGACAGATATGGTGGGGACATAGAATTCCTGTTTGGTACTGCCAAAACTGCGGCCATACAAACGTGTTTAGCGATGATAATTTTGACGAGCTTGCAAAAAAAGTAATATTTAACATTTACGGGGATACACGTATAGGTCAGTTCTTTAGTAAAGAAGAGCTAGAAAAGTATCTGTACGCAACAAATTTCACACAGGAAGACAAAACAAACCTTGGTTTCTACGAAAAAGTGGTATTCCAAAGGAGTATTCCATCCCTACATCCCGAAAATCTTGAGGACTTTTTGAATCAAAACTACGAAAAAATACCTGTTTTAAACTCTCCTGAAAAAGAAGACAAACCTAACAAAATAGGTTTTGTTCCTCATGTCATCTACTATTTAGGTTTAAACGGATATATTCCAGAGGAGTTTACCCCCGAAGACGTTTACAACGCCTATCAATCAAACAAACAAAAGATAAAAGACATATTTACTCTTTACTTAAAAGGAATAAAAAGAGAAGATGTCCTAGAAGATTTAGAAAAGCTTAAAGCTTGGCTTCACGAGCATACTTACGGTGGCTGTAAACAGGGTAGAGTCTTCTTTAGTGAGAAGGATGGAAAGTATAAATTAGATTTAAGCAAACTTAGAGGGATTAAGTACTTTTTAGATTTAGCCTGTGAAAGGTGCGATAGCCGAAATTTAAAACAGGAAGAGGATGTTTTAGATACATGGTTTTCATCAGGCTTGTGGCCTTTTGGAACAATGGGATGGCCTGAAAAAACAAAAGACATTGAAACCTACTACCCAACATCTCTACTTGTAACAGGATTTGACATTATCTTCTTCTGGGTTGCCAGAATGATTATGATGGGTATGCACTTTATGAGAGAAAAACCTTTCTCTGATGTTTACATCCATGCTCTTGTTAGAGATGAGAAAGGTATAAAGATGTCAAAAACCAGAGGTAATGTTATAGACCCATTAGATATGGCTGAAAAATACGGTTCAGACTCACTTAGATTTACACTAGCAGCTCTGGCAGCCCAAGGTAGAGATATCCGTTTATCGGAAAAACGTATTGAAGGTTATAAACATTTTGCTAATAAAATCTGGAATGCGTCAAAGTACGTGCTTCAAAACCTTGAAAACTTTAAAGGACAACTGTCGTATGATTTTGACAATCTTCCTCTATCTTATGAAGATAAGTGGATTTTATCCAAACTACAAAAAACCATAGAAAACTTAGAGGATTCTTTAAACTCTTACCGCTATAACGACTACGCCAACGGAATCTACGACTTTTTCTGGCATGAGTACTGTGATTGGTACTTGGAATTTACAAAAGAAAGAATTTATAAAGGTTCTGAAGAGGATAAAAAAGTTGCTTTATCTGTCCTTGCTTACGTTTTAGATCAATCTATGAGACTTTTACATCCAGTAATGCCATTTATATCTGAAGAAATTTGGCAGAAAATCCCTGTAGAAAAAGAAAGCAAGTACCTTGCTGTAGCAACCTTCCCTGAGAAAAGAGAAAATCTTCTTTTCCCAGAAGAGGAAAATTTAGTAGAGGCTTTAAAAGAGCTAATAGTTTCTATAAGGGCTTCACGTGCAGATTTTGGAATAGAACCATCACGCAGAGTAAACATAGTTATCAAACCTAAAGATAGTAAGTTTAAAGACGTTTTAGAAAAAACAGTACCA
The DNA here is from genome assembly GCA_027052485.1 of Hydrogenothermaceae bacterium. Taxonomy (GTDB): domain Bacteria; phylum Aquificota; class Aquificia; order Aquificales; family Hydrogenothermaceae; genus Hydrogenothermus. Next base: position 347 of record JALUFA010000107.1, on the reverse strand, counting down.
AGCTTAAAACTATTGGCAAAACTGGAAAACGTAGAGATTGATGAGAATGCCAAAAAAACATCTACATCTGTTGCTGTTATAACATCTAAAGCTGAAGGTTTTATAGATATCGCTGGAGCTATAGACGTAGAGAAAGAATTACAACGTCAGGAAAAGCTACTAAAAGATGTAGAAAAATCTCTAGCAATAGCTCAGAAAAAACTGTCTAATAAAAACTTTGTAGAAAAAGCTCCTAAAGAAGTAGTTGAAAAGGAAAGAAAACTTTTTGAAGAACTTCAAGAAAAGAAAAGTAAGATTTCTCAAATAATTGAAAGTTTAAAAGAGCTAAAATGAAAAAAGCCCCTGTT
>JALUFA010000106.1 GCA_027052485.1 Hydrogenothermaceae bacterium | reverse complement strand
CTCAACGCCTTTAGCTTTAGGACCTGTAACCCTTACCTGATTTCTTTCAAAGATAAGAATATCCCCATTTTCAGTGTATATCGCAATATATGAAGGATGACTGTCAGAAAAAGCATCTACAACTTCGTCATTATCAGCAAGAGGTATAATCTGTTGATTTTGGGACTTATAGAATATATCCTCAAAACTCATACGCTTTATAACCGCATTTTTCGTTAAAACAAACAGCCTGTTTTCTGTACCTTCTCCTTTGTACGCTGTTCCTACTATCTGGTTGTTTTCTCCAATATGTTTTAGTTTTCCTTCTCCTTTCGGAAGGTCTGCCGTTAAACTCCAAGTAAGTTTTCCTTGTTGTGTTATAAAAGCTATAGGTACGGAGCTTTTTAGATGCTGGATAGATACCAACGTTTCTCCCGGAAGGAGGTTTGATGATAGATTTCTTAAAAGTTTTCCAAAAACTGTTTGAATGTCGGTGTCCTGTTCTACTCTGTAGTTAAAGATTTTTCCATTGCTGACAACGCCTGTTAAAAAGTCTTCATCTATCGTTAGCTCTTCTTTTCCTTTTTCAAGTACAAGGGTTTTTCTCTCGTCGCCATACTTTTCTAATAGTTCGTCTATCTCTTCTATGAAAACACGTATCTTTTCTTTTTCAGATGAAAGGATGTTTTTGTAGTTGTCAATATCTACTTTTAGTGCTTCCCCTTCTTGATACAGTTTTTCGCTTTCTAGACCTGTAAATCTTGCAAGTTTCATATCAAGGATGGCTTGGGTTTGGGTGTCGGTTAGGTCAAACTTTGAGGATAGTTCCTGTTTAGCAGTAGCCGTATCCTTTGACCCTCTGATAATATCTATGACCCTGTCTGCGTTTTCTAAAGCCTTTAACAGACCTTCTATAATGTGGAGTCTCTTTTCTGCCTTTTTAAGTTCGTAAAGGGTTCTTCTTGTTATAACGTCAATTCTGTGTTTTATAAACTCTTGGAGGAGACCTTTTAGGTCTAGCGTTTTTGGCTGCTTATCTACCAGTACTGTAAGATTTATCGGTATTGATTTTTGAAGTTGAGTACTTTTATACAGTTTTTTAAGTACCTTTTCAGGATTTGCCTCTCTTTTAAGTTCAACAATAATTCTTATGCCGTCTCTGTCTGATTCATCTCTAAGGTCAGATATTCCTTTTTCTTTCCCAGTTCTAACAAGTTCAGCAATTCTCTTTATAAGGTCTACTTTGTTTACCTGATATGGTATTTCGTAGATGACTATTCTGTGTCTGTTTCCTGCGAGTTTTTCTATTCTGGCCTTTCCTTTTACCGTAACAGAGCCTCTTCCATCTTCGTAAATTTTAACGAGGTCTTTTTTAGATGTTGTCAGTATTCCGCCTGTTGGAAAGTCGGGACCTTTTATAAGGTTTAAAAGTTCTTCTACCGTTGCGTTTGGAAACTCTGCCAGATATTTTAAAGCCTCGGCAACCTCTGTAAAGTTATGGGGAGGTATACTTGTTGAAAGTCCAACTGCAATACCTGCTGCTCCATTACATATTAAGTTTGGAAACTTAGCCGGTAAAACCTCAGGTTCAAGCAGTGATGCGTCAAAGTTTTCTTTCATATCAACAGTATCTTTTTCAATGTCAGCAAGCATTTCCATTGCAAGTTTTGTGAGGCGGGCTTCGGTGTTATGATTGATTATTCCATTTCCAACAAAGGAATGACAGTTGCTATTTACCCTGATTGAGTAAACTACCTTTTCTCCTGTTTCCTGTACGTTTTTGACTCTGGCAAAGTAATATCTATTTTTTAACAGTTCTTCATATAAAGTTATATCTTCTTCATCAAGTAGGTCTTTAAGAGTTGTCCAGTATTTTTCAATTTTGGGGTATATATCTATGTTATGTTTTACCAACCACTCGTTATAACCTTTACCTTTGTATTTCTCCCTTATGTAAGAAGCTACAAAAGGAATAAAGTCAGTTTTGCTGTTTGCCGTCTCTTTTGGGTTTAGTTCATCTAAAAGTTTTTCTAGTTTTTTCTGCTTGGTACTTAAAAAGCCTATATTTTCCTTAAAAAGTTTTACGTTTTCATACCCTGAAATAATAAGCCTAAAGCTTTGCTTGTCTTTATGTATTCTTGAGATAATGCCGAAGTTTAGTAGTAAAACTTGCAGTTGCTTTAGGAGTTTTTTACTTTTTGATGAGTATGATACAACTACAGTACCTTTTCCTTTATAAACGCTACCATCACCTTCAAACAGGGCTCTCAAAAATGCCTTTTGTATCTTCTTTGAAGACCTTAAAACTGTGTGAGGAATTTCCTTTTGTGCTGATTTTTGGGAAAATCCTTTTCCTCTTAAATCCTCAATAATATCTCCTGTGTGTATCTGGTACTCAACTAACGTCTTTCCACTTTTTAATTTCCTTTCGTACCTGCAACCAGATGTACTGTAGCTGCCAACCAGTGCCGTTTCAAATTCTTTCACAAAAGCTTCATCTGTATTGTTAAAGCCAACCCTCTTGTCGGATATGTATCCTTCGGACACAAGAGAACCAAGCAGGATGGCTTCCTCTTCTAATAAAAGGTCTTCTTCAGAATCTATATCATTTTTTCTACTTACTACGACGTAATCCCCTGGTTTTACCTGGCTTAAAGTTTTCCACTTATAAACAGGTCTTCCATTTTTATCGGTAGTCCATGTTAAAACTGGGTGGTTAAAGCTTCCTTCCACCTCATATCCTTCTTCTGTTTCAATTTTTAGCGCTTTATGTTTACCGCTGTTGAAGAACATATCTGAAGTGTTTATCTTCCCATTTAAAGATTGAACTTTTATATTAATAGGATTGTCTGAGTTTTCATTGCTGTCGGGAACTATATCCTTTATCTTAACAAGCCCCTTATTTGTGTGTATCAGTGTATCCCCAACCACGCAGTACCTCATAGCTGCTGGAGGGTCGCCATCTATAGAACCAAAGTTCCCCTGTCCCTGAATGAGAGGATATCTGAGAGTAAAATCCTGTGCCATTCTAACAAGGGCATCGTAAACTGCAGAATCACCGTGGGGGTGGTACTTTGCTATCACGTTTCCAACAGTTCTGGCAGATTTTTTATATGGTCTATTAGGGTACATTCCCTCTTCATACATTGCGTAGAGTATTCTTCGTTGAACGGGCTTTAAACCATCTCTAACATCGGGGATTGCCCTACCTACGATAACAGACATTGCATAGTCCAGATATGCAGATTTTGCTTCTTCTTCAATAGGTTTTTGGATGACTTCTGACATGAATTAACCTCTGAGGTTTTGAAAAAATGTTATAAATATATTT
>JALUFA010000105.1 GCA_027052485.1 Hydrogenothermaceae bacterium | reverse complement strand
ATCTTCTCGTTGTTTTACAAAGGATTTAGCACACTCTCTAGCAAGATTCCTAACTCTGCCTATGTACCTTGCCCTCTCGTTTACTGATAATGCGCCTCTAGCGTCCAGGAGGTTAAACGTATGGGAACATTTGAGAACATAGTCATAGGCAGGAATAGGTAAATTCTTCTCTACCAGTCTAAATCCTTCTTTTTCAAAAAGGTCAAAGGTGGTTTTTAACATATCTACATCGGCTTCTTCAAAGTTGTATATAGACCATTGGCGCTCAGCCTCTTTATATATATCTCCATAGGTTATACCTTCAGCCCAGACTATATCGTAAACGCTGTCTACGTTTTGCAGATACATTGCAATCCTTTCAAGACCGTACGTTATCTCAACAGAGATTTCTGGAAGGTCAAGGCTTCCTGTCTGTTGGAAGTATGTAAACTGGGTAATTTCCATACCATCAAGCCACACTTCCCAACCTAAACCCCATGCCCCTAACGTTGGACTTTCCCAGTCATCTTCAACAAATCTTATATCGTGGGTTGTTAGGTCTATTCCAAGGGCTTCTAAACTTTTTAGATAAAGCTCTTGAGGATTTTCGGGGGCTGGTTTTAGGATGACTTGGAACTGGTAGTAGTGCTGGAGGCGGTTTGGATTTTCTCCGTATCTTCCGTCCTTTGGCCTCCTACAGGGCTCAACGTACGCTACATTCCACGGCTCTGGGCCAAGGACTCTCAGAAATGTTGCAGGGTTCATTGTCCCTGCGCCAGTTTCTATATCGTAGGGCTGCCACAGAATACAACCCTGTTTTACCCAGTAGTTTTGCAGGTTTTGGATAATTTCCTGAAAGGTCAATATTTATCTCCAAAAGTTAACATCAAATACAAATATTATAAAGTAAAAGGGAAGGGAAAGAGAAGGAGAGAAAGAATTAATCGTTCATTGTTGCTCTGTTGTTCTCGTCGTATATAGCTTCCCAGCCTTCAGGGGTTTTAAACACTCTGATACATTTAATCTTCCTATTTTCATCTAATTCAAACCAGTGTCTTGTGCCTGCAGGTACAACGATTAAATCTCCTGCCTCTACCCAAACCTCTACAACTTCTCCATCTAGCTTTAGTGGAAATACTCCACTTCCGTGGACTACAAATCTAACCTCATCGTCTGTGTGATGGTGTTCTTTTTTGAACTTCTCAAGTAGTCCTTCAAGATTTGGTGTTTTTTCTGAAAGAACAACTATATCCTCTGTTATATAGCCTTTTTCTTTTTTTAGCTTTTCCAGCTCTTCTTTATAGGCATCTATAATTTGCTGTTGTTCTTCTTCTGTAAGTTCGTAGTTTTCTATAAGGTGTTTGGGTAATCTTTCTACACCCCATCTATCGTATAAAACGCCATACTTCTCTAGAAAACTTTTTATCTCTTGAGGGTCTTCTACTGTTCTTCCTGTTGACTTAAAAACTAGTTTTGGCATTTAAACCTCCTTTACTTTTTGGCAAGTCTTAAGACTTCATTTACAAGCTTTTCTATACCTTCTGCCACATCTTTAATAGTTTTTCCTTCCATGTAGGCGGGAGTTGAAACAATTTTATGCTCTTCATCAACGAGGGCTTCAGATACAGGGCATACTAAGTGCTGTTGTCCCATAGCTTCTATTGCCTTTGCTACTTCTTCGTCGCTACCTATTGTAAGCTTTGCCTTTGCTTCTCTCAGTGCCGCTGCAACAATAACGGGGGATATACAAACTGCTCCAATAGGCTTTCCTTTCTCAAACATCTCTACCAATAGTCTCTTTACTTCAGGGATAACGTCAGCTTCAGCTCCTTTTCCTAGAAAGTTAGAAAAGTTTTTGGCTACTCCGTATCCTCCGGGCATTATGAGGGCATCTATATCGTCGGCCGAGACTTCATTTATATCCTTGATATTGCCTCTTGCTATCCTTGCAGCTTCAACAAGGACGTTTCTTGTTTCATCCATCTTTTCGCCTGTCAGGTGGTTTATCACCTCTTTTTGGGGAATGTTTGGTGCCATGCAAACGATTTCTGCACCAGCTTTATCTAAAAAGTATAAAGTTAATGTAGCTTCGTGTATCTCTGAACCATCAAACACACCACATCCAGCTAGTAGTACACCTACTTTCATCTCCTAGCCCTCCTGCAATTTCGTTATAGTTATTGTAAACTAATATATTGAAAAGATTTTACGGAGGCAAGTAATGTATAAATTAGAAGTGGTTACGCCCGAGGGGATAGTTTTTGACGATGATGTATACATGACTGTTGTAAAAACAGCCGATGGTGAAGTTGGTATCCTTGAAAATCACATGCTCTTACTTACTAATGTTGTTCCGGGAAAGCTAGAGATTTACAAAGAGGAAGGTTCTGAGCCTGAGCTTTACGCTGTAACATGGGGAATTATAGACGTTAGAGGAGACAGGGTAATCATCCTCGTTGAAGAGGTTTACAAAGTTGAAGAGATAGACGTAGAAAAAGAAGAACTCCTACTTAAAAAAGCTGAAGCTAAGCTTGCAGAAAGGGAAAAACTTTCCTTAAAAGAGATGGAAGAGTACGAAAGACTAAAAGAAAGAGCCTTAGCTTTACTTGAACTGGCAGGTGTTAAAGTAGCTTAAGCTAAATGGAAAAAGTCCTGACCCCCTTTTTAAGGGGGAAAATCTCTCTGTACCAGCCTAAAGAAGGATACAGATTTAATATTGATAGTGTCCTTTTAGCGGATTTTGTTAAGGTTTCTAACCAAAATGCAAGTCTTATCGACCTTGGAACGGGAAGCGGAATAATTCCTATTCTTATAAAACTTAGGTATCCAAATCTTAAAATCTCTGCCTTAGAGGTACAACCCTTTTTTTATGCATTGGCAAAAGAAAACTTTCAAAAAAATAATCTCATCGTTGAGTTAATACTTGGAAACGTCAAAGATGTGAAAAAGTTGTATCAAGGGCAATCTTTTGACTACGTTGTCTCAAATCCTCCATACATAAAAGGTGAATACAATCAAAAAAACGAAAACTTAAAAATCGCTAGAAGTGAAACCTTAGCAACATTTGAGGATTTTGTAAAAGCAGCAAAGTTTTTATTAAAAAACAAAGGAAAGTTTTTTACAGTACTACCTGTTTACAGATTTGTTGAAGCTTTAGAGACTTTTGAAAAAAACAAGCTATATTTAAAAAGAGTACGTTTTATCCATCCAACCAATAGTGAGCCTGCCACAAATGTACTCCTTGAGGTTCAAAAAGGAGTGAAAAAAGGGGGAGAGATTATTGAGCCGCCGGTCTTTATTTACGAAGACCCAAAAGCAAAAAAATACACTCCATAT
>JALUFA010000104.1 GCA_027052485.1 Hydrogenothermaceae bacterium | reverse complement strand
AAATAAAGGGAAAACCTTCAAAATAGGAGATAAAGAGTACACATGGGAGTTTCTAAGAGAAGAGTACACGTATATCCAAAAGGGAGAAAAAATATCTTACATAACAGATGTTATAGGCTCAAAAGAAAATATTGAAAAAATTGTAGAGCTTGTTAAAGATTCAGACACCCTCTACTGTGAGTCTGTATTTTTAGAAGAGGATGAGGAACAGGCAAAAAAGGTCTACCATCTAACAACAAAACAGACAGCCCAAATAGCAAACTTAGCCAACGTTAACAATCTCGTTGTTTTCCATTTTTCACGTAGATACGGTATGAATACGGAACCAGTTTTATCGGAAGTAAAAAAGTATTTTAAAGGGAATGTACTTTAAGATTGTTTGTTTTCTTTATTATCTTCGTTATTTCCGTAGTACTTTTTCATTCTTTCATCTTCTTTCATATGTTTTTTCATGTACCAGAAAACCCAAACAAGAATACCTATGAATATAGACCAGCCTATAAGGTGAATAATCCCCTGCATAGCCGTATATTGGCCTTCTTCCATATTTACACTACCTATAAAAGGCTCCATAACTAAAAACAGATACTTTCCTAGTTCAAACATACTTTAACCTCGTGTGATGCTTATCATACCTTACTTTTTTTTAAATTTTATCCTATTTTTAAGTATGTATATGTAGAAGAAAAATAGAAACATAATAATATACAGGAGGATTTAATGGCTCTTCAAGGCGTAATGGATGCCCTAAAAAAGGCAACTTTAGAGGAAATAGGAATTTCCCTATCACTGGCGGATATTCTGAGAGATATTCAGATAAACGGTACAGATGTAAAAGTAGTGCTCTTTTCTCCAAGTGATAAGTACCATGAGTTTCTAGCAAACAAAGCAAAAGAAGTTTTAACAGGATTAGGTGCAACATCTGTTGAGGTAGAGTTTACAGACCAACCTCCTACTCAGCAACAGCAACCCCCACAACCACCTCCACAGGCAAACCCTTTTGAAACAAGAAGAAGAATTCCGGGAGTAAAAAAAGTTATAGCGGTTGCATCTGGTAAAGGTGGAGTTGGAAAATCAACAGTAGCGGTAAACCTTGCAGCAGCGCTAAAACAAAAAGGCTACAACGTTGGTTATCTAGATGCTGATATGTACGGACCATCAGGACCAACAATGCTAGGAGCAAAAGATAAAACCGTAAGAGCAAAACAAACAGAAAGGGGAGAAGTGTTAATAGCCCCTGAAAGCCATGGAATAAAGCTAATGTCAATTGGTCTACTTCTTCCTTCTGAAGATACACCTGTTATATGGAGAGGCCCTGTTTTATTTAAAGCACTTACCCAATTCCTATTTGATATTGACTGGGGAGATGAAGAACTTGATTACCTGATAATAGACCTACCTCCGGGAACAGGAGACGTCCAGATTACATTAGGTCAGACCGCAGAAATTGATGGAGCAGTGATAGTAACAACACCTCAAGATGTAGCATTAATTGACGTTAAAAAAGGTATTCAGATGTTTAACGAAGTTCAGATACCTGTTCTGGGTATTGTTGAGAACATGAGCTACTTTGTATGTCCTGAAACAGGAAAAGCATATGAAATCTTTGGAAAGAGCAAAACTGAAGAGATAGCAAAACAGTACGGTACAAAACTACTGGGTAAAGTTCCAATAGAACCAAAGGTTGCAGAGTTTGCAGACTTAGGAATTCCTATAACCATAGCAAAGCCCGATTCAGATTCAGCGAAAGCCTTTATGGAGATTGCTGATAATGTCATAAGAGAGTTAAGTAAACAACAAGGAGGTAATTAATCATGATAGAAACAAGAGGTTATGTGTACGCAGACCACCTAGCAACAACACCTGTTGCTGAAGAAGTACTGGAGGCTATGAAGCCTTACTTTACAGATAAGTTCGGAAACCCAACATCATTACATAAAATGGGTGTTGAAGCTAAAAAAGCCATAAACAGAGCTAGAGAACAGGTGGCAGAGCTTTTAAACGTTGGAAATCCAGAAGAAATCGTTTACACTTCAGGAGCCATTGAAGCTAACAACCTCGCTATAAAAGGTTTTGCAAAAGCACCTGGTATCACAAGAAGAGGTAAACATATCGTTGTTTCCTCTATAGAACACCACTCAGTACTCCACTCATGTAAAACCCTTGAAAAAGAGGGATTTGAAGTTACATACGTTAAACCTGATGAGTATGGAATTATCCATCCAGAAAAACTGGCAGAAGCAATTAGAGAGGATACAATACTTGTATCTGTAGGTCTTGCCAACAGGGAAATAGGAACAGTTCAGGATATTCCTCAGCTGGTAGCAGCTGCAAAGGCTAAAAATCCAAGGGTTGTTTTCCACTCAGATATTGCCCCAGCTGTAGGACACATGCCTGTAAATGTAGAAGAGTGGGGCTTAGACATGGCTTCATTTACAGGACATTACTTCTATGCACCAAAAGGAGTAGGTGGTCTTTACGTTAAAAAAGGCGTAAGACTAAAACCTCTCATTGAAGGTGGTATCCAAGAAGGTGGAAAGAGAGCAGGAACTGAGCCTGTACCTGAGATAGTTGGAATGGGTGTAGCGGCACAACTAGCAATAAAAGAGATGGATGATAGAGTAAACAGACTAAAAGCCTTAAGGGACAAACTCAAAAAAGGAATTGAAGAAAAGATACCTTACGTGAAGTTTACAGGACACCCAGAAAAGAGACTGCCAAACCACCTATCACTAATCGTTATGTACATTGAAGGTGAGGCTATGCTCTTAATGCTTGACCTGAAAAAAATCTATACCGCTTCAGGTTCTGCTTGTGTATCATATGCACTAAAACAGTCCCATGTACTTTCTGCAGTTGGAATAGGTGCTGAAGAGTCAAACGGTTCTATAGTATTCTCACTAGGAAGAGAAAACACGGAAAAAGATATAGACTACATAATTGAAGAGTATCCTAAGGTTATAGAAAGACTCAGAGAAATATCTCCATTTGGACCTGAAAACTGGGATCAGTTTGTAAAAAAAGCCGACAAATATAAAAACGTTAGCGGATAAGCCTTATGATGAAACTCATTGAGGCACGTATTACTAAAGACTACTTTAAAGCTAGAATTTAACCCTAAAAGGAGGGCAATAAGATGTTTGAATATAATGAAAAAGTGTTAGACCACTTTATGAATCCAAGAAACCTTGGAGAAATACCTAACCCAGACGGATACGGGCAGTGCGGAAACCCTTCTTGTGGAGACGCAATGCTCTTTACTATAAAAGTAAATCCTGAAAACGACGTTATAGAAGACGTTAAGTTTAAAACTTTTGGATGTGGTTCTGCTATTGCAGTTTCTTC
>JALUFA010000103.1 GCA_027052485.1 Hydrogenothermaceae bacterium | reverse complement strand
GTTTAAGGTATTTAGGTCGTTTTTTAACTTAATAGATAATTCCAAATAGACCACCTCAGATATAATTATTAGATACTTTAAATTTAAGCTGTTAGAGGAAATTTTGGAAGTCTATATAAAATCATTAAAAGATTTAGAAAATTTTGCAAAAGCTTTTGCATCGTGCTTAAAAGGAAATGAGCTAATCCTGTTAAATGGAAATCTAGCTGCTGGAAAGACAACGTTTACAAAGATGGTAGTCTCGGCTATTGATGAAACCTTAAGAGACGAGGTTATATCCCCAACATTTACAATACTAAACGAGTACATAACTCCTAAGTTCCCTATTTATCACGTTGACCTATACAGAGTAAAAAACTTTGATTTAGATGATTTTTATGGCAGAGGTGTCATTTTTGTTGAGTGGGCTGAGTATCAGGATTTTAACGGCTTAGATGTTCCCGTGGTAGAAATTTTTATTGATGTTTTAGAAGATGAGGAAAGGATTTTTAAGATTAATGGGGATAAAAGGTTTATTGAGTGTTTGAAGGAAAAACTGGGGGATTAATCCCCCTTTTATCATTACTCTAGAATCTCTAGAACGGCTCTTTTATTTGATTTTCTTGCTACCGCTGAAAGAAGAGTTCTGATTGCTCTTGCAGTTCTACCCTGTCTACCGATAACTTTACCTAAATCTTCAGGAGCTACTTTTAGTTCTATAACAGTAGTTTTTTCCCCTTCAATTTCTCTAACTTCCACTTTGTCAGGGTGGTCTACGAGAGATTTAGCTACAAACTCTACTAACTCTTGCATTTTGCTCATCGTTATCTACCTCCGTTTTGTGTTTTTCTACTTTCCTCTAGGAATTTCTATATCTTCAAGGCCAAAAGCTTTTAGGATTTTAGCGGCTCTCTCTGTTGGTTGAGCGCCTTTATCTAACCATTTTTTAGCTTTTTCAATATCAATATTTCCAGTTTTTAAAATAGGGTCATAAGTTCCTATATATTCAATATATGCCGATTCTCTAGGTCTTCTACTATCAACCACTACCATTTTGTAAACTGGATGTTTCTTTCTTCCGTATCTAGCCAGCCTAATTTTTACCAAAATCCACTACCTCCTGTATTATTTAATATGGGAAATTAAACGGAAGTTTCATTTTACCAGATTTCTTCATTTTTTTCATCATCTTCTTCATCTCTTTGTACTGTTTTAACAGTTTATTTACATCCATTATTGTGGTTCCACTGCCCCTTGCTATTCTTCTTTTCCTGCTTCCGTTAATTATGTGTGGATTTCTTCTCTCTTCCGGAGTCATTGAGTTTATTATCGCTTCTATTTTTACAAACTGTTTTTCATCCACTTTTAAATCTTTAATCTTACTTCCAACCCCAGGAATCATTTTAAGTATGTTTTCTAAGGGTCCAAGGTTTTTAATCATTTGGAGCTGCTCTTTTAAATCTTCAAGGGTGAATTCTGCGTTCATCACCCTTTTTGCCATCTCTTGGGCTTTATCTTCATCTATAGCCTTTTCCATCTTCTCTATAAGAGACTGGATGTCTCCAAGGCCAAGTATTCTTTGGGCTATCCTGTCAGGATGGAAAACTTCAAAATCCTCTATCTTTTCCCCTGTACCTATGAACTTGATAGGCACTCCTAAAACTTTTCTAACTGAAAGGGCAATACCCCCTTTTGCATCACCGTCTAGTTTTGTAAGGATAACGCCTGTAAGCCCCACTCTGTCGTGGTACTCTTTTGCCGTGTTAATGGCGTCCTGACCTTGCATTGCATCGGCTACGTATAGGACTTCATGGGGCTGGACTTTTTCTTTTATCTTAACAAGCTCATCCATTAGCTCTTCATCTATGTGGAGCCTTCCTGCTGTATCTAGGATGAGATACGATAGACCAGCATCTTTCGTTTGCTGGAGGATTTTTTCTGTAAGTTTTATCGCATCTTTTTCGTTTTCATCTATAAAACAGGGTACATCTATCTTTTGGGCTAGAGTACAGAGCTGCTTAGCCGCTGCTGGTCTTCTTACGTCGGTGGAGGCAACGCCAACGGTATATCCTTTTGACTTTAGATACTTCGCCAGTTTACCTGCCGTTGTTGTTTTACCTGTACCTTGCAGACCAACGAGCATAATAATAGTTGGAGGTTTTTGGGCTTTTGCTAAAGGTGCCTCTTCACCGAGAATTTTTAAAAGTTCGTCGTAAATGAGTTTTATAACAGTTTCACCAGCATTTAATCCCTTTATAACCTCTTGGCCTTTTAACTTTTCCTTTACATCTTTTAAAAACTGCTGGACTACTTCAACGTTTACGTCAGCTTCTAAAAGGGCTTTTCGTATATCTTTTAGGGCTTCATCTATAGTTTTTTCATCAAGTTTTTTTGCCCTTTTTAACTTTTCAACAACATTTGAAAACTTTTCTGTAAGAAGTTCAAACAAGGTTTTACCCCTTTCTGGTTTTTGGTTTATTTTATTATAATGCTAAATTATATAGCCTAGGAGAAAAAATGCTAAGATTTTTAGTTATACTCTTTTTAGTTTTTAATTTTGCCTTCGCAGGAGGTCAATCGGTGCTTAAACATAAACTCTCAAACCAGGCTACAGTGCTCTTTAAAGAAACTCAAGGAAAGGGAATAATTGCTGGGGTTATCTTCGTTAAAGGAGGCAGTATAGAAGACCCACAAGGGAAAAAAGGATTAACCAACCTTCTTTTTAGAATGCTACTAAAAAAAACAAAAAAGTACTCAGGCCTGCAGATAAATAAAATTTTTGAAGACAGCGGAGGCTTCATAACAACTACTACAGGAGACGAGTTTTCCACAATAGAGTTTGCCCTTAGAACTGAAGACTTCAAAAAGGGAATGGATGTAATAAAAAGTATTCTTTTTGAACCAGTTTTTGAAAAAGAAAAGCTAAAGCAGGAAGTAGAAAACATCATCGCCCAAATAAAGGCAAAAAAAGAGGAAGGCTTTTCCTACGCTTTTGAAAAGCTAAGAGAAAACATCTACAAGGGAACTCCTTATGAGGTTTCACCTCTTGGAAAACCAGAAGACTTAAAAAAAATCACAGTAGAAGACCTGAAAAAAAGGCTTAAAGAGATACAGATAGGAAAAAGATTTGTGATTTCTCTAGTGGGAGACTTACCTTATAAAGGGGCCGAACCTGTAATCAAAGATACCTTCTCAAAACTGGCTAACAAACCTTATACATTCCCTAGGTACTCTGCTGAGATTAAAGGAGAAACTGTAAAGACTTATAAGAGAGAAGGTGCCCAGTCAACGATACTTGTTGCCTACAACGCTCCAAGGGCTACAGATAAAGAGTTTTTTGCAATGAAAGTGCTAAATGCCATCCTCGGCAGCGGTTTTACATCTAGACTT
>JALUFA010000102.1 GCA_027052485.1 Hydrogenothermaceae bacterium | reverse complement strand
GCTCACCCTGTTTTATTTAAAAGGGTTTTAAAAAGAAAAAGGGAAAATCCCGAGACAACTATCATTACGATAGACCCTGTAAAGACGGAAACGGCCGAAAAATCAGACATATGGATACCAATAAAACCGGGAACAGATACAGTTCTCTTTAACAGCGTTCTATATCTTCTTCACAAGTACAGATGGATTGATGAAGATTTCATTAAAAACCACACAGAAAACTTTGAAAAAGCTGTTGAAGAGGCAAAAAAATACCCACCAGAGGTTGCAGCCAAAATCTGTGATATAGACGAAAAGTACATATACAAACTTGCTGAAACCTTCGCTCACAGTAAAAAACTCATCTCCTTCTGGACTATGGGGCTAAACCAGTCTGTAAACGGAACTATGAAAAACGTAGCCCTTATAAACCTGCATCTCGCTACAGGAAGAATAAACGAGAAAGGCTGCCCGTTTTCTCTAACAGGCCAACCAAACGCAATGGGAGGAAGGGAAGTAGGATATCTAGTTAACGGACTACCCGGATACAGAGACGTTAGAAACGAAGAAGACAGAAAGTTTATGGAAAACTTTTGGGGACTACCAGAAGGAAGTATAAAACCTACTCCCGAAGGCACTATTGTTGAAGCGGTAGATAAGATGTTAAGTGGAGATATAAAACTCCTGTGGATAGTGTGTACCAACCCAGCAGTTACGATGCCAAATCTAAACAAGTTCTGGAAGGCTTTAGAAAACACATTTGTTATCGTTCAGGATGCATACCTAACTGACACGGTAGACTTTGCAAATCTTGTACTACCAGCTAGCCAGTGGGGAGAAAAAGAGGGCGTAATGACAAGTTCTGACAGAACGATAACCCACAACCAGCCGTTTAGAGAGCCACCTCCCCAGTGTAAACACGACTGGCAGATATTCTGTGAAGTGGCAAAAGAAATGGGGTGGGGAAAACAGTTTTCTTATAAAAACAGCCGGGAGATTTTTGAAGAGTATAAGCAAACGACAAAGGATAGACTGTGTGATATCTCATCATGGACTTACGAAGACCTACCAAAACAGTGGGGAGGAAGATGGCTTTACCCAGATAAAAAGTTTCCAACCGATACTGGCAAGGCTAAATTTAACCCTGCAGTTTTTGAACCACCAGCAGATAAACCCCTCTATCCGTTTAACTTTGTACTTACAACAGGAAGAACAAAGAAACAGTGGCACACAATGACAAGAACAGGTAAAGCCATAGAGCTTTTAAAAGGTGAGGAAGAACCATTTATCCTACTAAATGAAGATGATGCCTACCATCTAGGAATAATTGACGGAGACTACATCACTATCCAGTCCAGACGGGGAAAAGTTTACCTAAAGGCAAAAACAGGAGAGATAAAAAAAGGAGTGGCATTTTCACCATTTGGCTACGGGCTTGTTTACCACTTTCCAACAAACCTCCTCGTTTCAGATGCATTAGACCCAATATCAAAGGAGCCAGACTTAAAGTTTACAGCCATTCACATCAAGGCAAAAAGAAAACCTGTGGCAAAACTTTCAGATGAAAGTCTGTACCTTGTTAACTCGTTTGTGTCTAAACTAAGAGATGAAGAGCTAGAAGAAATCCTAGCAGAATTTTATAAAAAACTTGTAGTGGAAGATGAAAAGTTTCAAACAAGTGAGGAAATCTTAAAAGAGATAATAGCCGAGGATATCCAGATACTACGCAGCCTCACACAGTTAGAGAAAGTAGAAAACATCCTAACTAAACGGGCACAACAGTTTTACGAAAGAAGAGTAGAGCCAAAAGACTACAAAACCTACGTAGAAGTACTTCTAAGAGTTTTAAGGAAACACAGAAACTTAGGTTATATAGATTACGAAGCGTGGAAAGACGTTCTAAACTTTGTTATGAACCTGATAAAGTTAAAGGCAGAAAAACTGTACGAAAGAGAACTCAGGTAGCCTACGAGCTACCTTTTTTTGTAAACCTTTCTAAAAACTCATTTTTAAACTGTTTAAACCTATCTTCCCTTATAGCCTGCCTGATATCTTCCATAAGTTTGTTGTAAAACCTGATATTATGAATAGTTCCAAGTATCATCCCTGTAATCTCACCTGCGTTGTATAGATGTCTTACATACCCTTTAGAAAAGTTTTTACACGTATAACAGTCGCAAAGTGGGTCTATCGGCTCCTCTCTAAGTTTGTACTTTGCAGCCTTTATGTTTAGACGTCCAAAGTGGGTAAATAAGGTTCCATTTCTTGCGTTCCTGGTTGGCATCACACAGTCAAACATATCAACTCCCCTATCTACACTTTCAAGGATGTTCTCAGGAGTACCCACTCCCATAAGGTAGCGAGGTTTGTCCTCTGGAATTAAAGGCACAACAACCTCAGTCATACGGTACATGTACTCCCACGGCTCACCAACAGAAAGCCCTCCAATAGAGTATCCGTCCATGTCAAGCTCTACGGTCTTTTTTGCACTCTCTACTCTCAAATCTTCATAAATTGAGCCTTGAATAATGCCAAAGAGAGCTTGCCAGTCATTTTTCTTGGCTTTTTTAGAACGTTCCAGCCATCTTATCGTTTTTTCTACGGCATCCTTTGCATCCTCATAGCTGCAAGGATAAGGAGGACAAACATCTAGCGGCATCATAATATCACTGCCGATAATCTCCTGTATCTGTATCACCTTTTCAGGAGTGAAAAAATGCCAGCTACCATCTAGATGGGATTTAAACTTTACCCCTTCTTCAGTCAGAACAACCTCTGGCTTATGGCCTGTACCTTTCTCTTTTGAGTTTGCCAGAGAAAATACCTGAAAACCTCCACTGTCGGTAAGTATTGGAAGTTCCCAGTTTGCAAATTTGTGTAAACCTCCAAAGTGCTTTAAAACGTCAATTCCCGGTCTAAGGTAAAGATGATATGTGTTTCCAAGAATAATTTCAGCTCCAAGTTCTTCTAATTTTTCAATAGCTTCAAAAATTTTATCTTTTACATTTTTTTCTATTCATTCACCAAAAAATTGTTTAATAACAGCAATTTTGAATCATTTTAAATTTTCTAATTTCAAAGCTTCATACCATTTATTTTTGTCATCTTTTTTGATACTTGTTGCATCTTTTGGGTCATATCCAGAAATAGCATCCAAAAGCAAAACTGCGTCTTCTACAGTTTTTGTCAAAGTTCAAACTTGGTCCAATGATGAAGCCATAGCTTGCACTCAATATCTAGAAACTCTACCATAAGTTGGTTTAACTCAAACTACTCAACATAAACTTGCAGGTTGTCTAATACTTCAACCAGTATCTGTTCCCAAAGCTGCTATACACGTATCTGCTGCCACTGCTGCTGCTGATCAACCAGAACTTCATCCAGGCACTCTATCTGTTC
>JALUFA010000101.1 GCA_027052485.1 Hydrogenothermaceae bacterium | reverse complement strand
CAATAAAAGAGATACTTCAGAAGAAGTATATCATTGGATACGAAGGGGAAAAGCAGGCCTTAGACCTTGATGGAATAGTGATTTCTTTTACAAAAGAAAAGTTTGATTAAAGGGGCTAGAAAGCCCCACTTTTTACCAGTCGTACTGTGCCCCGTACTTATCTCTGAGTATTTTAGCAACCTCTACCATGTTCTTTAACGCAGGTATAACTTCTTCCCACTGTCTAGTTTTAAGTCCACAGTCTGGGTTAATCCAGATGAGATTTTTATCTATAACCTGAACCGTTCTTTCAGCAATCTCTAGCATCTCTTCAACTGTTGGTATTCTAGGAGAGTGGATATCGTACACACCTACACCTATTCCATGGTCGTAGTTGAACTTTTCAAAAGCTTCTATAATTTCACCTTTAGACCTAGATGCCTCAATAGATATTACATCGGCATCCATAGCATAAATCCACTCTATAATCTCATTAAACTCTGAATAACACATATGGGTGTGTATCTGGGTCGTTTCTTCTACCGTGTTGTTTGTAAGTCTGAATGCTTTAACAGCCCAGTTGAGGTAATCTTCCTGTTTTCTCTTCTTAAGTGGAAGACCTTCCCTGAAAGCCGGTTCATCTATCTGTATAACCTTTATTCCTTCCCTTTCTAAGTCTAAAACCTCATTTCTTAGGGCTAAGGCTATCTGGTACGCAATCTCTTTTTTAGGAATGTCTTTTCTATAGAAAGACCAGTTTAGAATGGTTACAGGTCCAGTTAACATTCCTTTAACAGGTTTCTCAGTTAAGCTTTGAGCGTAAAGAATTTCTTTTAGCGTCATTGGAGCCGGTCTTGAAACATCTCCATATATGATTGGAGGTCTAACACATCTTGTTCCGTAAGACTGAACCCATCCGTTTTTGGTAAAGGCAAAACCATCCATCTTTTCGCCGAAAAACTCAACCATGTCCGTTCTTTCAAACTCACCATGTACGAACACGTCCAAGCCTAGCTCTTCCTGTATCTCAATAGCCTTTTTTATCTGTTCTTTTATAAAGTTTTCGTACTCCTCAGCAGAGATTTCTCCTCTTCTAAACTTTGCCCTCATCTGGCGTACTTCTTTTGTCTGTGGAAAACTACCTATCGTTGTAGTTGGAAATCTTGGTAGCCCTAAAAGCTCAATCTGCTTTTTGTATCTCTCTTTAAACTCGTGAGGTCTTTTTATCTCTTGGCTGTCAATGTCTATAGCTGCTTTTCTAACCTCTTCGTTTTTGAACTCATCTCTAAGAGCCTGTAGAGTTTGTGATGGAACTTCTTTACCCTCATTGATAATCTCTTTTAATGTTCTTATCTCGTTGAGTCTTTCGTCTGCAAAGGATAAAAGGCCTATTAATCTATCGTCAAGATGTCCCTTTTCTGGCTCTAAAGATACCGGAAGGTGGAACAGTGGGGCTGTATTTGAAACAACAATTCTATCTTCATCAACGTACTTTTTAATCTCATCTATAAGAGAAAGGACTTCTTTGTAGTCAGTTTTCCAAGGGTCTCTTCCAGAAATTACCCCAGCCTGTAGCTTTTTATCTTTAGGAAAGCCGTATTTTTTCAAGTTTTCAAGGTTTTCATTGTTTACAACAAAGTCAAGCCCAATTCCTGAAACTGGAAGTTCTTTTGTTATTCTTTCAAAGTTATCTAAACTCTCATAATAGGTATGAACGAAAATTTCAACGTTGTCTATTCCATCTGTAATGATTTTGTAAGCTTCTATCAGTGCATCTACTTTATCTTCATTAAGGTCAAGAACGAGAGCTGGCTCGTCAAACTGAACAGCCTTAACACCCTCTTCCTGTAGTTCTCTTAACATCTGGTTGTAAATTGAAGCTATCTCAAACAGGAATGGTTTAAACTTTTCACTTTCTTCAGCTTTTACCATCTTCATAAGGAGGGAACCTTCCTGCTTCTCATACACCTTTGAGAGCATTAGATATGTAAACGCACCTACAAGGACAGGTTTAGTTTCAACACCAAATTTTTCTTTAGCCCATCTATAAGAGTCTAGAGGTCTATTTTTAACGAGTTTAAAACCTCCTGAAAGCTCAGGGACAATATAGTGGTAGTTTGTATCAAACCACTTTGTCATCTCACACGCTATAGCGTCTTTTGTTCCCCTTGCCATAGCAAAGTATCTTTCTAGGCTGTCTTCTATGTGCTGGAATCTAGGTGGTATTGCGTTAATCATTGTAGATACGTCTAAAACAAAATCGTAAAGGGAAAAATCGTTTGATGGGATGTAGTCTAGGTTTGCATTTATAACTTTTTCCATTCTTTGGGCGTCTACTTCTTCAGCCCTTTTTAACATTTCTTCTTTTGAAATTTCTCCCTTCCAGTAGCTTTCAATAGCCTTTTTTAATTCTCTGTTTGGCCCTATCTTTGGATAGCCAAATGCGGTAGTTTTTACTGCCATACGTTTCCTCCTACGTACAAATCAATTGAAAAAACATTTTCCCACAATACATCTATAAATGCAAATCATTTGCAAAAAGTTTTGTTTTGTTAGATATTATTAGCAGACAAACTTGGTTGGAGATAAGATGGAGCAAAAGTTAGAAATACCTAAAAAGTACCGCCTTACAAAACAACGTAAGGCAATTTTAGAAATACTGGAAAAATCTGACATTCCAATCCATGCAAAAGAGATATTTGAGAGGCTGAAAAAGGGTGGTTGGAATATAAACCTTTCTACAGTTTACAGAAACCTTGATATGCTTACGAAAGAAGGGCTTGTTATAAAATCCTATATGAAAGGAGAAGACAAAGCCAGATATGCCCTACCTGATAAAAAGAACTACTTGGTCTGTGAAAAATGCGGGAAAATTGTAATTATAGACAACTGTCCTTTTGACAAGTTCAAGGAAGAACTTAAAGAAGTCCATCAGTTTGAGATAACAGGGCACTGTATAGAGGTTTACGGTATATGTCCCGAATGTCAGGAAAAGTTTAGCTAAAATTGAGGATAGAGTTTGAATAAAGAACTTAACATTTTTGAAAGAATAAAATCTGAAACGGATATATTTAAAAAGCATATTCTATTCTTAGTATGGCTAACACAGGAACTTAAAAAGATGGGAAAAAGTATACCTATAATAGTTGGTGGTTCTGCCGTTGAAATATACGTATCCCCATTTTACGTATCTGGAGATATAGATTACGTGTTTCCTGATAGGAAATTGTTTGAAGATTTAATACTATCTAGTGGGTTTTTTAAAAAGGTAGAGAAAAATTACATATCAGACAAGTTGGGTTTATTTGTAGAACTAGTGGATGACTCTCTCTGTGGAGATAAAAACAAAATAAGAGAAATCTCTGTGGAGCTAGACAATGAGATTTATCCAATTTACGCTATAGGTATTGAAGACTTAATTGTGGAT
>JALUFA010000100.1 GCA_027052485.1 Hydrogenothermaceae bacterium | reverse complement strand
TCCTAAATCTATACCAATTACTTTGCCCATTTTTTGAGCCTCCTTTTTTATGTTTTTTATCACATTATATAATTTATAACTTTAGCGCTTTATTGTCAATTCTATTGATATAATGATTATAAAGATAGGTATTGATAGAGTAATACAGAGAGTTTTGAGAGTGATGAGTGAGAATTTTAAAGATTTTCTAGCTGATAGAACAGCTCATTTGGAATTTCAAAATCTTTATATTGTTCCCAACTGTTTAATTCTTTTATCTGTTCGTTGAAACCTTAAACTGTACAGGATAAAGATTTTTTGCTTTATAAAGTATGGAATTTTACTATTACATCCTCGTATCTATCATTATTTAAGTCTATCATCTTAGGACATAAACCTAGGTCTTTACCATATTCGCTTTGGAAGGAAGCGGGCAGAAAGGAACATGTATAGTCCCAAGATAAATAAATAAAATCTATATTTTCTAAAACCCTTTTCTCGCAAAAACAAGATAACCTGTGTGGGCTACCATCCTATCTTCAGGACGTAATCTATCTGGAACAGGTTTATAGTGTCTTTCCAAAAGCTCTACAACATCTAAATCTAGAAAGTCGTGTTTTTTTAGCTCATTTAAAAGCATAGAAACTTGGTTTGTGGTTGGAAGTAAAAATCCAACAGGGGCACCGCTTTTTAGAGCGTTTTTTATGTTTTTTATATAAGGCCATGGTTCCCTAACATCTATAAAACCTGCGTCAAACTCTTCTTCAGGTAGAGGTTCTTCTAAAGACTGATGTTTGATTTCTACATACTTTTCAAGATTTGCAAGTTTTATATTTTCATAGGCTTGGGGTATGTACTCTTCATTTTTTTCAAAGGCGTAGATTCTACCTGTAGGTTTTACTGCGTTTGCCATTACTATAGATAATGCACCACTTCCAACGCCACTTTCTAAAACTTTCATTCCATCTGTTAGACCAAGCCTGAGAGCTATATAAGCAGAGTCCTTAGGATAGATAATCTGGGTTTGCCTTTTTATGCCGTGCATTATGATTTCAAATAGTGTTGGCTTTAAAATAACAAACTCAACGCCTATATGGGTCTTTACAATACTACCGTAAGGTTTGCCTATAATCTCATCTAGGTTGATATTTCCCTTGTGGGTAGAAAAGACTTTGCCTTTTTCGGCTTTTATAAAAAATGAGTTTTTCTTTCCTTTCAGGTAAACCGTGTCTCTTTCTTTTACAACCAAAACCTACTCCTTATTGCTTTTTTCTGCTTTATACATTCTGTAGCCCATGTATATAAACAGTCCTATTACTAAGAAAAACAAACCGTATAGTACAAGGTCTAGTAAATCTATCATCTGTGTTTTTCAACTCCTACTTTTTCACAGTACTGGCTAACGGGACATTTAGAACATAGAGGTGAGATAGGCTTACATATAGTTTGCCCGAACGCAACTAGAAGCTTGTTAACCTTACTCCAGTACTCTTTCGGAAGCTTTTTCCTTAGTTCCATCTCTGTTTCTTCAGGAGTTTTTGTTTTTACAAAGCCCATCCTATTACAAATCCTGTGGACGTGGGTATCTACACATATTGCAGGTTTGCCAAAGCCCTCTGAAACAACGAGGTTTGCCGTTTTTCTTCCAACACCTTTAAACTTTAAAAGTTCATCTATGCTGTCAGGTACTTTGCCTCCGTACTCTTCAACAATTTTTCTTGATATTTCTTTTATCTGTTTTGCCTTGTTTTTGTAAAATCCTGCTGGGTAGATGAGTTTGGCTATCTCTTCTTCAGAAAGCTTTATCATCTCTTCTGGGGTTGATGCCTTTTCAAACAGCCTTTTAGATGCCTCGGCCGTAGTCTCATCTTTTGTTCTAAGGCTTATAATCGTTGATATTAGTACTTTGTACGGGTCTTTTGTCTGCTGTGCCAATAGCGTTACTACAGGGGCGTTCCACTTAGGAAACTCTCTTTCTAAGATGTCTAAAACTTTTAAACATGTTTTTGTATCCATAGTATAATATTTTACGGTAATTTTAAAAGTTCGTGGATTATATTTTGATTAGAAAACAACCTCTAGTTATCTACAGCCGAAAGTTGAAAAAACACATTCCAAATCCAACACGGTTTTGGATAGTTGATAAAAAACTTGACAAGGCCATTTCTGACTTAGAGGCTAAAGGCTACATAAAAAAAATATCTGACATAGTAAGTTCCAATGACTTACTGTTTAATCAGCTTGTAGACCTCCATAGGAAAGAGATAGAAGTTAGGAAAAACCTTTTGGAGAATGAAAAAGATATCCCAGACTATATGAAAAAAAGGCTGCTAGATGAAAAGGTTGGGATTGGGGGGATTGAAAACTTTTGGGAGAAACCTTTTAAGGTAAAGTGCCTTCATCTGTGGACTGCTTACCATCTTGCAGACAAAGAGTTTGAGAATTTTATAGGGTACTTTGTTTTAAAAAGTATAAGAAAGGGGAGATAGCTCCCCACAATTATTGGTCTTCCTTAGCGTTCTCAGACGTATAAGCCTGACCTGCTACATACTCAGCAACTACTTTTTGATATTTGTCTAGGGCTCTTACTACCTTTTTAAATCTTCGTAGGTTTTCTAGTGTTAAACCTAAGCCTCTAAAGTACCAGCTTTCCGCTAACGTCCTTGACCTTAGGATTTTTTCTTCTCTTTCTCCTTGGTCTTCTCTAACGACAAACGTTTTGTATATCCACGCAGACGCCCTTGGAATGGCTGATAAGGCGTTAGGTCTAATCATGTTTATGAACGCTTCAACTTCATGGTCGTTTTTGTAGTGCTGTTTTACTTCTTTAAGCCAGTTGTAAAAAGCTTCGTAATAATCTCCATCTTTTACGCCAATACCAAAGTCTTGAGCAAATTTAGTTAGTTCTCCGTTTTCTTTAAAGAGAGAAAAGTTTAAGTAAAGAATTATTTTTGAAACGACGTTTTCTGGTAATCCTGTAGCTTTTGCTATTTCTGGGATAAGGTTTGTAACTGTAAGTTCGACATTTTCAATATTGTAGTTAGGTTCTGAGGTGTTTGCCATCCCTCTTCCTCCTTTTGTCAAAGTTTATTCTTGCATTTAAAGATAGGAAGAAATCTTAAGCAAGCAAGAGGAAAATTTAAAAAGAAAATATACCCTTGATTAATAAGAGCAGAAAAACTATTAAAATCGTGAAAATTCCAAATATGATAAGCCAGATAAAAAAGAGAGCAAATATGTCTTCTAGGCAAAATGTAAAATTTTTATAAAGAGACAAGGACATTATCAGTGAAATGAAAAATAAGAAACTAACAAAGAAATAAGCAAATTTTTTATCTTTTTTATTCAGATTAATACTCTTATTAAGTTTTCTTATTCCTCATAGGTACGCTAAAAACAGAAAGAAGAAGCGAATGGAATTGGGAGAG
>JALUFA010000099.1 GCA_027052485.1 Hydrogenothermaceae bacterium | reverse complement strand
ATAGACTACAATGAGATAATCCTAGGCGAACTTGAAGACGTTGAGATAGAAATTTTAAGGGAAATTGATAAGGCGTTAGAGAGAATAGCAAATGGAACATACGGATACTGTGAAGTTTGTGGAAATCCTATTGAAGAAAAGAGACTAGAAGCTATCCCTTGGACTACCCTCTGTGTAAAACACGCCCAAGAAGCAGAAAAGTACAAACTTACACCAGACCAAGTTTACAAAGACTACCTAGAAGAAAGCCTCATTCCTTACTACGAACCGTTAGAGGAAGACGTTAAAGAAGAAGGACTTGATAAGTAGAGGGCTGCAAGCCCCTCTTTATGTTAAAATTCTAAGAAAATCTGAAGTGGGGCTTGTATGTCGCAGATACTACTTTACGTACTTTTCTTTTTTGTTGGGATAATAACAAGCTGGTTTTACTTCTCTCACCTGTGGAAGAGTATAAGCGAAAATAAAACCGACAAAGGCAAAATAATATTTTCGTCATTCATTCGTTTTCCAGTTCCTATCATTGCTGCCATTTTAGCAGGCTATTTTTCTGGAATAATGGGTATAATCGTTTTTATCTTTGGTTTTTCAGTTTTTCAGTTTATCTACCTGATAAAAAAAGGCTCCCAGCTAAAAAAAGACCTTGAAGATTACGTCAAACAGCAGGAAAACCAGCAAGACAACCAACAATGAGTACTTTTATAGTCATATCTGTCTTTTTGCTAGGACTTATCGTAGGAAGTTTTCTGAATGTTGTTATCTACCGTATGCCCCGTGGACTGTCGGTAGTAAAGCCAAGGTCTTACTGCACCAAATGCGGCCATAAGATAAGATGGTACGAAAACATACCTGTTCTATCATACATCTTCTTAAGGGGAAAATGTAGCAGCTGTGGGGAAAAGATATCCGTTAGATACCCTCTCATTGAAATCCTTACAGGACTAGCAGCAGTAGCAGCTTACTTAAAATGGGGATTAACAGTAGATTTTATTTTTAACTTTCTGTTTTTATCTCTTTTAATCGCTATCACGTTTATAGACATTGATTTTAAAATCATCCCCGATGAGTTAAATCTGGTGGGATTTTTTTTAGGAATAGTTTACTCATTTTTTAGGCATGATTTTAGCGTTTTTGACGCCTTTTTAGGTGCAGTTGTTGGAGCAGGTTTTTTGTTCTTAATAGGATATCTTTACTTTAAGTTTAAAGGTATAGAAGGTCTTGGGTTTGGAGATGTGAAGCTTATGGCATTTATCGGTACTTATTTAGGATGGTTTGGCAGTCTATTTACAATATTTTTTGGTTCCCTTCTAGGAGCGATTGTTGGTATTACGGTTGCTTATATAAAAGGAGAAAAAAACAAAAACAGGTATGAGATACCATTTGGGCCTTTTCTGGCAACTGGTGCTGCTATTTATTTGTTCTTTGGTGAAAGAATAAGGGAGTGGTACTTTGGGTAAAGTTTCTATAAAGTACAAGGTCTGGCTTGAAAAAGACGGAGAAATCATCATAGGGATGGGAAGGGAAAAACTACTTAAGGAGATAGACAAAACAGGCTCTATAAAAAAGGCAGCAGAAAACCTTGGAATTTCATATAAAAAAGCATGGGAGTATCTAAAGGCAATGGAAAATAGACTCGGTAAGAAGCTCGTTGAGACCCACAAAGGAGGAAAGTACGGAGGAGGTAGCCAGCTTACCCCGTACGCAAAAAAGCTAATATCAGACTTTGAAAAAGTTCAACAGAGTTTTGAAAACTTAAAAAAGACGCTAGAAGATGGATAGCTTAGTAAAAATCAGACAGATTTACTTTATTGGTTTGTTTAGTTCAATAATATACATAGCCCTTTTAATCATCATACTAAAAAAAACACCTATGAAAGAGCCAAACGGTGTATACACACTGTTATTGGGGCTAGTTTCAATCATTTTGGTTTACCCCTTACTTTTAAGGGTAAAAAAACGACTTTTTGAAGTGAAACAGTACAAGTTAGCAGCTATAGCCCTACATTTACCGCTGATTTTGGGTTTTGCGTTTTCCCTAATAGACAAAAACTACGTTTATCTTTTTATGAGCTTTCCTGTCTTTCTCATTGGATATATTATTATTATGCCAGTAGGTAAGAGGCGATAAAAATGGACTGGAAAAACCAGATTCAAAGGTGGAGAGAGGAAGGAAAAAGGATAGTTTTTACAAATGGTTGTTTTGATATCATCCATGCGGGACACGTAGACTATCTACAAAAGGCAAAATCCCTAGGGGATGTTCTCGTAGTTGGGTTAAATTCTGATGAGTCAATAAAAAGACTGAAAGGAGAAAACAGACCTATCAACCCTTTAGAGTACAGGAAAAAGGTTTTAGAAAATCTAAAGCCCGTTGATATGGTTGTAGTTTTTGATGAAGACACTCCAGAAAATCTGATTAAGCAGGTCAAACCAGATGTCCTTGTAAAAGGCGGAGATTACACGATAGACACAATAGTAGGCGCAGACTTTGTGATGTCCTATGGTGGAAAGGTTGAGACTATTGAGTTTATTTATGATATATCAACTTCAAAGATAATAAACAAAATTTTGCAGGCGTATAAATATGGTTAACTTTTTATCCATTGAGAAGAAAAAACGGGTACTGGGAGTCATACTTGCTCCAATTTTAGCTTTCCTAGCCTACACACTTCCACTGCAGGTTCAACCGGAAGGAAAAATCGTCCTTGCCATCATGGTTTTCTGTATGGTTTTTTGGTTTTTAGAGGTACTACCCCTTGGTATAACAGCTATGCTTGGGGTATCCTTAGCAGTTTTGTTTGGCGTTGTTTCTGCAAAAAAAGCATTTTTAAGCTTAGGACATCCTGTTATTCTACTGTTTATCGGAAGTTTTCTAATAGCTCAAGCAATGACAAAACATGGGCTAGACAGAAGAATTGCTTTAAACCTTCTTTCTAAAGACTTTTTCTTAAAATCAACCTTCAGGATACTGTTAGGTTTTGGGCTTATATCTTTTTTTCTATCAATGTGGATTTCAAACACTGCAACAACTGCAATGCTCCTACCTCTAGCCCTTGGAATTATCGGACTTTTTCAGGCAAACAGGATAGATAAGGCAAAAGAGTTTGGAGTGTATCTACTGCTTGCAATAGCCTACTCTGCATCTATTGGTGGAACAACCACACTGGTTGGCACTCCTACAAATCTAGTAGGTGTTGGCTTTTTAAAAGAAGTAGGATACGACGTAGACTTTCTCCAGTGGACGCTAATCGTCGCTCCAATCTCATTTTCAATGTTTGGCTTTTTACTCTTTTACATACGCCGCCATATAAAAGGTATAAAGTTTGAACCTGCCAAGATAAAAGATATCATCCTTTCAGAAAAACAGACGTTAAAGCCCCTATCAAAGGGAGAGATTAATACAATAATCGCATTTTCCCTTGCGGTTGTACTTTGGATTTTACCGGGGATAGTCAACATCTTAGGAAACAAACCTCTCTATCACTTTTTAAAAACCCACATTCCAGAAGGGATTGTTGCAATACTGGCTGCAATACTGCTTTTTTTACTTACAACAGAAAAAGGAGAGGCAACTTTAACTGCCGAAGACCTAAAAAGTATAGACTGGGATACTGTGCTTCTGTTTGGTGGAGGAATTGCCCTAGGAAAGCTAATCGTATCCAGTGGTCTTGCAAAGTATATTGGAACAAAAGTAGCCTCTTTAGTGTCTCCAGATATGTTTTTACTGTTTTTGTTTACAATCATTCTCTCAATGGTATTTCTTACAGAGATAAGCTCTAACACCGCAACCACGATAACGTTTGTTCCAATTATCATTGGAGCATTAAAGGCCATGGGAGTTGATATTTTTTATCCTGTAATTGGTGTCATTGTGGCTGCAAGCTTTGCGTTTATGCTTCCTATTGCTACCCCTCCAAACGCAATTATTTACGGTAGTCGTTTGATAAGTATCTCAAAAATGGTAAAATTAGGTTTCATTCTTAATATAGTAGGCTCTATAATAATTACTTTATGGATTTACATGCTGATGAAGCTAAGTAGCTAAATAAAAAGAAAGGAGGTAAGTCAGTGGATAGAACAGAATGGGAGTTTTCTGCAGGCGGAGTTGTTTACAGAAAAAATGATAAAGGAAAATTAGAAATACTCTTAATAAGAGTTCGCTCAAGATGGAGCTTTCCTAAAGGGAACATAGAAAAGGGAGAACCTAAAGACCAGGCAGCCTTAAGAGAAGTAAAAGAAGAAACAGGAGTTGACGCTGAAATCGTTAGCTATCTTGGAGAGGTTGACTACTGGTATAACTCAGGTTTAACAAGAATACATAAGTTTGTTTACTACTACTTAATGAAGTACGTAGGTGGAGATATCGTTCCTCAAAAAGAAGAGATTGATGAAGCTAAATTCCACCCAATAGAAGAGGTTGACAAGCTCTTATCATACCCAACAGACAAGAAGATTTTTGAAAGAGCTAAAAAGGAGCTTGCAAAGATTGGCGAACTGTAATGACCTATCTCTTTGCTAAATCTCTTTTTTCCCTTTTTCAAACATTACCACGAAACATAGCAATAAAAACCGGAGAGGGGCTAGGTTCCCTCTTCTGGAATTTAGGATACAGAAAAAAAGTAATTCTAAAAAATCTAGACATCGCCTTTCCTGAGAAAGATACTAACTGGAAAAATACGGTAGGAAAAAAATCCCTCCAAAATATAGGTCGCACCCTTGCCGAATTCCCGAAACTTCCCCAGTACTACAGTGAAGGTCAGATAAAGGATATAACCTTTTTTGAAAAGGGAAGAGAAATTTTTAGCGAAAAAAAGCCTAGAATACTTGTATCCGCCCATATAGGAAACTGGGAGCTGGCTGGGGCAAGCTTTAGCTATTACATAGACAATCTAATTACTCTCGCCTACAGAATAAAAAACAAAAAAATCAACGACCTTATCGTTAGTATTCGTGAAGGGGCAGGGATGAAAATAATCTTCCACGACCAGCCTTTAAAAGCCTTTATCAAAGCTTTAAGCGAAGGAAAAACCATATCTTTTCTGGCAGACCAGAACGCTTTGAGGCACAGAGGAACCTTTGTTGATTTTTTTAACTTTCCAGCATCAACCATAACAATCCCAGCAAAACTTGCCCTGAAGTATAACGCAGAAGTTGTTTTTGGGTACTCATACTACAACGAGGATACAAAGATTTACCACTTAGTCGCTGAAAAAATAGACTTTGAAAGAACGGGCAACAACGAGGAAGATATAAAAAATCTAACCCAACTTTACACAAAAAAGATAGAAGATGCAGTAAAAAAACATCCTCAGCAGTACTTTTGGGTTCACAAAAGATGGAAAACTAGACCAGAAGGAGTGCCAGAAAACGTATACGAGTAGCTTTTGATATAATTTTCCATACTAAAAGCTAAAATGGGGCTACAAATGAAGAGAGAAAAATCAAAAAAACTGTTTGAAGAGGCCAAAAAGTATCTGGTAGGCGGAGTAAACTCACCTGTTAGAGCTTTTAAGGCTTTAGGCGGGGAGCCAGTATTCATTGATAGAGGAAAGGGCAGCCATATATGGGATGTTGATGGAAACGAGTACATAGACTATGTACTATCGTGGGGTCCTTTAATCCTTGGACACGCCCATGACCAGATAGTAAATACTATAAAACAGGTTTCAAACTATGGTACAAGCTTTGGTGCTCCCACAAAACTGGAAGTAGACATGGCAAAAGCCGTGGTTGAGGCTGTTCCATCTATAGAGATGGTTAGGTTTGTAAACTCAGGAACAGAAGCAACCATGTCTGCAATCAGACTGGCAAGGGGATACACAGGAAGGAAGAAAATCATTAAATTTGAAGGGTGCTACCACGGCCACGGTGATAGTTTATTGGTCTCTGCCGGCTCTGGAGTAGCAACACTCGGCATCCCGGGAACTCCGGGCATACCTGAAGACCTGGCACAGCACACAATCGTACTGCCATACAACGACATTGAGGCAGTTGAGGAAGCATTTAAAAAGTACGGAGATGATATAGCCTGCGTAATCATAGAACCTGTAGCAGGGAACATGGGGGTTATCGCCCCTTCTAAAGAGTACCACCAGAGATTAAGAGAGATTACACAGGATTATGGATCTCTCCTCATCTGGGATGAGGTGATGACAGGTTTTAGACTGGCTCTAGGAGGGGCGCAGGAGCTTTATGGAATTCAGCCAGACCTTACAACTCTTGGCAAAGTTATAGGGGCAGGCTTACCTGTAGGAGCGTACGGAGGAAAAGCTGAAATTATGAGATACGTAGCTCCAGAAGGACCCGTTTATCAGGCTGGTACACTATCAGGAAACCCTCTAGCAATGGCAGCAGGTCTGAAGCAGCTTGAAATACTAAAAGAAACAGACCCTTATCCCGAACTAGACGAAAAAGGGAAAATGCTAGAAGATGGATTAAACAATCTCATTGAGAAGTACAACATCCCTGCAAAGGTAAACAGAGTAGGTTCAATGATAACCCTTTTCTTTACCGACAAAGAACCCAAAAACTTCAATGATGTAAAACAGTGCGATTTAGAAACGTTCACTCAATTTTTCTGGTCATTACTTGATAAGGGTGTATACATCGCACCATCCCAGTTTGAAGCTTCCTTCTTAAGTACGGCACATAGCAGAGAAGACATAAACCAAACGTTAAATGCAGTAGAGGACACGTTTAAAGAGCTAGCAAAATGATTTTAAAAAGGGAAGATTTACCGTACTATACTGTTGAAGATTACAAATCTTGGGAAGGAGATTGGGAGCTAATAGAAGGTATACCCTACGCTATGGCTCCTTCTCCTCTAGGAATACATCAGAAAATTATCTCAAATCTTATTTATGAGTTTCGCAAAGAGCTTGAAAACTGCTCCGATAGATGTTTTGTTTACTCTGAGCTTGATTGGATAATATCAGAGGATACGGTTTTGAGACCAGATTTAAGTTTACTCTGTAAAGAAATTAAAGAGTACATAAAAGAAACGCCATCTGTGGTAATTGAAGTTGTATCAAAATCTACAGCTAAGAAAGATGAAACCCTTAAGTTTAAAATCTATGAAAGAGAAAAAGTCCCTTACTATATACTCGTATATCCTAATATACAGAAAGTCAGGGTTTTTAAACTTGAAGGGAATAAATACGAGAAATTCTTTGATGCAGATAGCGGTATTTTAAGTATCCCTATTGATGATAGCTGCTTTACAAACATAAACGTTGAAAAAATCTTTCAATAAAGGAGAGGTAAAATGGATAACAATGGAGGAAAAAATCCAGTTCAAATAACCATTGATAACTGGATAGAAGGATGGAACAAAAAAGACGTTCAAAAGATACTGGAAAACTACACAGACGATGCCGAAATCTACGACCCAAAGATTAAAGAGCTAATGCCAGATAAGGTTGAACTTGCAGCAAAAGGTAAAGAAGAGATTGAAGACTACATAAACACGGTTTTAGCTTTCTTCCCAAATCTCGAGATTAAACCTGTAGGCCTGTGGATAAAAGGAAAAGTAAAGGGTGCAGAGGCTATTCTCGAGTACTTTATATACCCAGATAAAAACAAACCAGCCTACACCGATGCAATCGCAAAGTTCTTCCTAGATGAAAACAATAAGATAAGAGGCGAATTTTTATACTACGGTTTAGGCTACACGGAGAAAAAAGAGCAGGAATAACAAATGAAATGCCCTAAGTGTGGCTCCCTTAACGATAAGGTCATTGATACTAGACAGTCAAAAGATGGAACAGTTATAAGAAGGAGAAGAGAGTGCCTTGAGTGTGGCACTCGGTTTACAACCTACGAACGACTAGAAGAAGAAAAGATAATCGTTAAGAAAAAAAGTGGTGAAACCCAGCCCTTTGATAAAGGAAAGATAGTAAGAGGTATAATGCTTGCTGCTAAGAACAGGCCTGTATCCCAAAAACAAGCCCAAGAGATAGCAGAAGAGATTGAACGGTTCTTAATAGACGAAGGAAAGCTCTTGGTAGAAAGCACAGAGATAGGAGACCTTGTTGAAGAACGCCTCAAAAAACTAGACCCTATCGCTTACATAAGATTTAAATCTGTTTACAACGAGTTTAAAGATATAAAAGACTTTGAAAAAACATTAAAAGAGATAGAAGAGGGGGAAGCAGGTGACGACTCTTGAAGCAGCTATCCTTGGAATAATAGAGGGCTTAACCGAGTTTTTACCAATATCATCAACGGGGCATCTTATCCTTGCCTCGTGGATTATGGGAATAAAACAAACAGAAACCCACAAAGCCTTTGAGGTTGCAATACAGCTAGGTTCAATTCTTGCTGTTGTTTTTTTATACAGAGAGAAGCTGTTTCACAGTGTTGAGCTGTGGAAAAAACTCATAATCGCCTTTATTCCTACTGGAGCACTTGGTTTTTTACTTTACAAGCTGATAAAATCTCTTTTCTCACCTTACATCGTTGCAGTTATGCTCATAGTAGGAGGGATTGTTTTTATCCTTGTTGAGCTCTTTTACAGAGAACAAAAACACCACATTAACTCACTAGACGAGATACCCTACAAAAAAGCTTTTGCGATAGGTTTCTTTCAGAGTCTAGCGATGATACCGGGAACATCTCGTTCTGGGGCTACTATCATAGGTGGGATGCTCCTTGGACTTAGTAGAAAAACCGCTGCCGAGTTTTCCTTTTTGCTTGCGGTTCCTACCATGTTTGTTGCAACGTTTTACGACATTTTTAAACATCACAACGAGTTTCAGGTAGACAACTGGATAAACCTTGCCGTTGGGTTTGGATTTGCATTTATATTTGCAGTCTTATCAATAAAGTTTTTACTTTCGTTTATTTCTAAGCACTCATTCATCCCATTTGGAATTTACCGAATAATTATAGGGCTGATTTTCCTATGGATGCTGTCAAAATAAAACAGCGTTTGATAACAGTAAAAAAAAGCCCTTATAATAATTTAAATACCTATAATACGGAGGTACTAGATGAATAAAGCAGACTTTAAAAGAAGCATAACTGTAGATGGGAAGGACTACTCAATCTACAGCCTGAAGGCATTACAGGATGCAGGCATAGGAAACATTGAAAGGCTTCCATTTTCTATCAGAATCCTTGTTGAAAATCTCCTCCGAAACCTTGATGGAAAGGTTGTTACAGAGGAACACTTAAAAAACATTGCAAACTGGCAGAAAAAATATGACTCACCTGTGGAAATTCCTCATCACCCAGCAAGGGTTATTATGCAGGACTTTACTGGTGTTCCGGGGGTTGTTGACCTTGCGGCGATGAGAGATGCAGCAAAAGACCTTGGCATAGACCCACAAAAGGTTAATCCCCTTGTTCCAGTTGACCTTGTCATAGACCACTCAGTCCAGATTGACTTCTTTGGAACAGAAGACGCACTAAAGAAAAACCTTGAACTAGAGTACAAGAGAAACAAAGAAAGATATCAGCTCTTAAAGTGGGCTCAAAACGCATTTGACAATATGAGAATCTTTCCTCCGGGAAGCGGTATCATCCACCAGGTTAACCTAGAGTACATCGCTCAGGTTGTTATGACAAAAGATGAGAATGGAGAAACAGTAGCATTTCCAGACTCTCTCGTTGGAACCGACTCCCACACTACAATGATTAACGGCCTTGGTGTAATGGGATGGGGTGTTGGTGGTATTGAAGCTGAAGCTGTAATGCTAGGACAGCCTTACTACATGAAAATCCCTGAAGTTATCGGAGTTAAACTCACTGGAGAGCTCCCAGAAGGTGCAACAACAACAGACCTAGTTTTAACAATAACCCAAAAACTCAGAGAGTACGGCGTTGTTGAAAAGTTCGTTGAGTTCTTTGGGGAAGGTGTTAAAAAACTCTCTCTACCAGACAGAGCTACAATAGCAAACATGGCTCCAGAATACGGAGCAACAATGGGATTCTTCCCAGTAGATGAGGAAACAATCAAGTTCCTAGAGCTAACAAATAGAAAAGACGCAGCAAAACTTGCCGAAGCCTACACAAAAGAAAACATGCTTTTCTACACAGGAAACGAAACTCCAGAGTACACAGATGTGATAGAAATAGATATGTCTCAGGTTGAACCATCTTTAGCTGGACCAGCTAGACCTCAGGACAGAGTCCCACTTAAAGATATGAAAAAAACATTTATAGACCTTCTCAATTGTAACTACAACAGAGAAATAGACGATATCAAAGAAATAACAGCATTTGAAGACGAAGCAGGAAAAGACCTTGAAGTAGGCGAATGTAGAATTCACAAAGGTAAGAAGATTACTAAGATAGACTTAGACGGTGAAGAGGTTGTTATCGGTGATGGTTCTGTAGTAATTGCATCTATTACATCTTGTACTAACACGTCTAACCCATCTGTTCTCATTGGAGCAGGACTCCTTGCTAAGAAAGCTGTAGAAAAAGGTCTCAATGTAAAGCCTTACGTAAAAACATCACTGGCTCCAGGTTCAAGGGTTGTTGAAGGATACCTCAAAAAAGCAGGGCTACTACCTTACCTTGAAGCTTTAAGATTTCACATTGTAGGTTTTGGTTGTACCACATGTATCGGAAACAGTGGGCCTCTACACCCAGAAATAGAAAAAGCAATTAAGGATAACGACCTTATCGTTTCAGCCGTTTTATCTGGGAACAGAAACTTTGAAGCTAGAATCCACCCAGATGTAAAAGCTAACTGGCTTGCATCTCCAATGCTAGTTGTGGCTTATGCAATAGCTGGAAGAACAGACATAGACTTAACAACCGAGCCACTCGGAAAAGACCCTAACGGAAATCCTGTTTACCTAAAAGACATCTGGCCTTCACAGGAAGAGATTAAGCAAATAATGAATGAGGTTCTAACTCCAGAAGTGTTTGAAGAAAAGTATAAAGATGTTCTAAAAGGTGATGAGTACTGGCAGGCACTTGAAGCTCCAACTGGAGAAACTTTTGAGTGGGATCCTAAATCTACATATATAAGAAAACCTCCATACTTTGATAACTTCTCCTTAGAAGTTGTGCCTCCTTCCGATGTTAAAGGGGCAAGAGTTTTAGAACTCCTTGGAGACTCTGTAACAACAGACCACATCTCTCCAGCAGGTAAGATACCTCCTGAGTATCCAGCAGGAAAGTACCTTCTAGAGCATGGTGTACCTGTTGAAGAGTTTAACTCCTATGGTGCAAGAAGAGGAAACCACGAAGTTATGGTTAGAGGTACTTTTGCAAACGTTAGAATAAAGAACAAACTTGTGGCACCAAAAGAAGGTGGATACACACTCAAATTCCCAGAAAGAGAAGAGATGTTCGTTTACGATGCTGCTGTTAAGTACGCAGAGGAAGGAACTCCACTTGTGGTACTTGGTGGAAAAGAGTACGGAACAGGTTCTTCTAGAGACTGGGCTGCAAAAGGTACCCAGCTCCTTGGCGTAAAAGCTGTTATCGTAAAATCCTTTGAAAGAATTCACAGGTCAAACCTGGTTGGTATGGGAGTACTTCCATTAGTATTTAAAGAAGGTGAAGGCTGGGAAGAACTTGGCCTAGACGGAAGCGAAGTTTACGAAATCATCGGCATAGAAGATATGAAACCTGGAAAAGAACTAACCGTAAGAGCTACAAAAGAAAATGGTGAAGTGGTAGAGTTCAAAGTAGACTCCAGATTAGATACAGTTGTTGACGTTGAGTACTTCAAAAACGGCGGAATTTTGCCAATGGTTCTAAGAAAAATAGCAAAATCATAAACAGTTGGGGCTTTTGGCCCCTTT
>JALUFA010000098.1 GCA_027052485.1 Hydrogenothermaceae bacterium | reverse complement strand
AGCAAATCCAGCAGTCCCTTTTACCGATTAAGCAGAAAGAAGGACAGATAACGGCTAGCATCCAAAGTTCCAAAGAGAAGATATCAGAGCTAACAGACCAGATACAACAGATAAAAGAAACGCTAAACGAACTTTTAAAGGAAAAAGAGGAAAAGCTGGCAGAGGCAAAAGCTCTAGAGAAGAAGATACAACAGCTAAAAGAAAAACTTCCCTACATAGAAAAACAGCTTTTACTTGCTGAAAAGCAGCTAGAAGAGAAAAATCAAAAGCTAAAAGAGATAGAGATAGGTGGAAGTAAAGCCAGACTTGACCTTGGAGAGGTTGAAAAAGAGGAAAAAAGACTGAAAGACCTTCTGGCAAGCCTTGAAAAAGAAGAACTTACCTTAAAGGCAACCCTGCAAACGCTCAACGAGAAAGAGAAAACCTACAAATCCCAGATTGAAACCTTAACAAAAGAGCTTGAAGAACTTAGAAAGAGTAAATCAAACATATCCCAGTACGCCCAAACCCAAGAAAGAAAGATAAAATCTCTTCAAAGTGAGATAAACCGATTACATATTAGAAAAGATGCCCTAGAAAAAAAACTTGAGAACATATCAAAAAAACGTGAAGAAAACTTCAAAAAGCTTACAGAGGTTTTGGTTAAACTCCAGCAGGTAAGGGAAGACAGGGCATACACCCTTATAAAGAACGTATCGGGAGTTTACGGACAGGTTGCAGACCTGATAACCGTAAAAGACGACGAACTTACAACGGCAATAGAGGCAGCAGCAGGAAACCGTTTAAATAACGTAGTGATTGAGGATGATAGGGTAGCCCAAGAGTGTATTTCTATCCTTAGAAGAGAAAAAGCAGGAAGACTAACCTTTATTCCCTTAAACAAGATACGAGTTCAACAGGTGCAAAAGCCTCCTTACAGAAAAGGAGTAATCGGCCTTGCGATAGACTTTGTTGAATACGACCCAAAGATTGAAAAGGCGATAAGGTATGTTTTTGGTGATACTGTTATTGTGGAAAATTTTGATGCAGCAAGAGGGCTTGGTATAGGTGTTTTTAGAATGGTATCCCTTGATGGAGACATATTTGAAAAGTCAGGAACTATCACTGGAGGCTCATCTAAAAGCAGAGCAACCCTAGGAAGAGGCTCTCTAGAAGCTGAAAAAGAAAAACTAGAGCAGGAAGACGACAGGCTAAAACTTGAAGAACAGGCTATAGAAGAAGAACTGAAAAAGATAAGCCAACAACTACAGGAAAAAGAAAGAGAAATCTACAAAATCACTGTAGAAAGTGAGAGTATTATCCAAAGGCAGAAAGAAATAGAAAATAAGATTTTACAGAACCTTAATAAAATACAGATGCTAGAAAATGAACTACTAAACATCAAAAAGAAGAAACTAGAGATAGAGGATAAACTCCAGCAGTTAAAAGATAAGATTAAGGAAACGGCGAAACAACTACAGCTTGCTGAAAAAAGAAAACAGGCAATACTAGATAAAATGGAAAGCCAAGGCTTACACCAGCTAAGGGCTGAGTGGGAAGAGGCAACAAAAAAGGTTTACTCCCTAAAGGAAGAAAAAACAAAAATTGAAAATGAGATACAGACCTTACAGGATAAACTGGAAAACGTCATAAAGATAAGAATTCATCAGATAGAAACAGAAAGGATAAAACTAAACGATGCCTTAAAAGAAAAACTATCACAAATAGAAGAACTTCAACAAAAGATAAAGCAAGACGAAGAAGCCCTTGAAAAGCTTTACGAAGGCTTAAAAGACAAAGAAGAGGAGCGAAAAGCCCTTCAAACCCAGATTGAAACACTAAGACAAGACTTAAGAGCTTTCAGAGAAAAAGAGGAAAGAATAAACAGTGAGATAACATCCCTCTTGGAGCAAAAAGGAAAACTGGAGCAAAAGCTTGAAGACCTTCAAAGGGAGATTTTTGCTTTAAGAGAAGTCTACAACGGAGAGCCTGAAGAAGGAAACCTTAAAGAGCTTGAAAACTTACTTACAAGGTATGAGGAGGAAAGGAGAAATATCGGAGCAGTAAACCAGAAAGCCATAGAAGACTTTGAAGAGGTAAAAAGACGCTACGAAGATTTAAGCAGCAAGGTAAAAACCCTTTTAGAAGAGAAAAGGTCAATAGAGGAGCTTATAGAAAGCTTGGAAGAAAAGAAAGTTCAGGCATTTAAAGAAGTGTACGACACAGTCAACAAAAACTTAAACAAAATATTTAAACAGCTTTCCCCCGGAGGTAGAGCATACCTTGAGCTGGAAAATGAGGAAGACCCTCTATCAGGAGGAGTACTACTTAAGGCAAAACCTCGTGGTAAAGACGTGAAAAGACTTGAAATTATGTCTGGTGGGGAAAAAACGCTAACTGCCCTTGCATTCTTATTTGCAGTCCAAAGGTACAGACCAGCACCCTTTTACTACTTTGATGAGGTAGACGCCCACCTTGACGATGCAAACGCAAGAAAAATTGCCGAACTGATGAAAGAACTTTCAAAAGAAGCCCAGTTTATTGTCGTAACCCTTAGGGACACGATGGCTAGCTACGCAGATAGGCTTATTGGTGTATCTGCAAGGGAAGGAATTTCAAACGTTTATACACTTGATGTTAAGGACATTTTCCAAGAAGAACCACAAGAGGAAAAAGTTTAGCCATGTTTGAAAAGCCAAACCTTTACTTGATAACGCCAGAAAATCTGCATTACGAGGAGCTTATAAAGGCAGTTGAAGAAGCCCTTAAAGGTGGAGCTGATATTATACAGTACAGGGCAAAAAACAAAGATGGAAAACAGATGGTAGAGGAAGCTATCGCTTTAAAAAAGATCTGCTTTAAGTATAACGTTCCTCTTATCATTAACGATAGGGTAGATGTAGCCCTTATCAGTAACGCCGATGGGGTTCACGTAGGACAGGATGATATATCAGTACCCTACGTCAGAAACCTTGTTGGAAATAATAAAATCGTAGGCCTTTCAACAAAAACCCTTCAGCAGGTAAAAGAGGCAAACTACCTACCTGTAGACTATATAGGTTTTGGGGCAGTGTTTGAAACATCCACCAAGAAGGATGCCACTTTAGCAGGTGTTGAAAATCTTAGAAATGCAGTTAAGTTGTCTATCCAGTCTGTAGTTGCAATAGGTGGTATATTCCACGATAACGTGAAAGAAGTTATACGTGCAGGCTGCAGAAGTATAGCCGTTATATCGGCTGTTTTTGGTTCTGATGACATAAAAGAGAGAGCAAAACAGTTAAAGACATTACTAAAGGAATAAAAGATGGAAAGTATTGGAAAAACCTTAATAATGATTGGGCTTTTTATTATGCTAATGGGAGTTATCATTATGCTTTTTGAAAAGCTCCCTCTTGGGCTTGGAAAACTTCCAGGAGACATTTACATAAAAAAGGATAACTTTGTTTTTTATTTTCCTATCACCACATCTATTG
>JALUFA010000097.1 GCA_027052485.1 Hydrogenothermaceae bacterium | reverse complement strand
TAAAAAATGCTAAGTTTAGTGCTACAAGGGATATTGTTAAAACTGCTTGTGAGGCGGTAAAAGGGTTCGCTAAAAGTCATTATGAACTGCCGGACTCTTCAGCTTTTAACACTCTTGGAATAAAAACAAAAGATGCGTATGCAAAACCTCTAGTTTATAAATACTCTTCCGACCTAGTATCAAAGAATTTATGTTCTTATGATTCTGCTTCCTTGCTATCTATTAAGATTCAAAGCCCATCTGGTGGCTCCACCACAAAAAATGATGTTGCATTTTTGATTTATAGCACTGGAGAAAACAGAAAAGATGATACATGTTCTGGCTCTACGTGTACTATAAAACCCTATGGGACAGATGGATATGACGATGTGGCATGTTTTTACGATATTAACTCGTTAAGAGCAGATATATGCCCTCCAAAACTTATTATAAGTGGTAATCTGCCTCCTGCCGTTGAAGATGAATTTTACAGAGCCAGTGTTAAAGTTTCCGGAGGAGTACCACCTTATACTTATACATGGGGAAGTTTACCTTGCGGTCTTTCCTATAATGGAAATACTATTTATGGCGTTGTTAACTGTAATCCTGCAGATAATAATGGTACATTAAGCAGTTGCAGTGATAGTAAAACTGTAAGCTTAACAGTTGAAGACAGTTTAAATCCTCCTCCTCACTATCAAGATGAAAAAAACTTTACTTTAAAAATCTTTCCACAAGCCCCTCATGTTTTAGAAGATAAACTTCCTGAAGGATTTGTGAGTTCTTCTTACAATGCTACCCTCCATGCTGTTGGTGGAAGTGGAAGCTATACTTGGAATGTAAGTGGATTACCTAATGGTTTATCCGGTACTGCCAGCGGTGCAGAGTATATTATCTCAGGAACTATTGCTAGCGATGCTGCGGGTACATACTCAGTAAGAGTTGATTTAACAAGCTGCGAAACAACTACTAAGTTTTTACCTTTGATTGTAAATGGTGTTGCCAGTGGTGCAGCAGGAAGTGGAGGTGGAGGTAGTTCTAGTAGTTCTTGTCCAACGTTTTATTTAGACCCATCCTCAACAACTTACACTGCCACAGTAGGAAAAAACTTTTCTACTGCTATAACTCCGACAGGTGGAGTTTCTCCATATACTAATACATCTTGTAATAGTGGGACAGGGACAGGTTGTAGTGGGCTCTCTATCACATGTACCCCTAATCAAGCTGTAATTTCTGGAAAACCGCAACAAAGTGGAACTTGCGTATTTTATGTAGAGTATAAAGATAGCTGTTCTGAAGGTCAACAAACAGCTTCAGGTACATATACCATTAATGTTCAATCTTTTTCCTTACTGTCTGATTTACCAGATGCATATATTTGCAAGCCTTATGATGGATATATTGAGGTAGATGGAGGAATTAGTCCTTATTCTTGGAATTTAACCAGTGGTAGTTTACCTAAATATCTAGGTTTTTGCGATGGAAATTCAAGTAATGTATGTTCTATAGGTGGTCTAGTTGATACAGCCTCAGGAAATTATAATTTCACAGTTCAAGTTTCTGATAGCAATGGCAATACAGCTTCTCAAAGCTTTACTATAAACGTCGTAGGTTTAGACATGACTGGTATAAATGGAGATGATTGTAGTTCATCAGGTATAACATTATCTAACGATACAGGATTAGATTTATATGTTAAAAAATCCGGTACATCTACTTGCCAAAGATTTAGAAACAACAGAACTCTAACAGTTTATCCAGGAGAAATGTATCTTATCTATGAAACACGAACAGATTGTCAAAATGACAACCCTGTTTGTGGTTTTTCATTTTGCTTTTTATGGGAGGTTGAAACAACAAATGATAATTCTAACTGCGATGTAAGTTTAAAAGAAATTTACGAAAGTACACGGAGAACTATATATTATGGTTGTACTATAAGTGATTTATAAAGGAGCTAGCTATGACACTATACAAAATTTTGTGGGAAACGTTATCTGTAGCATTACTACTATATGGACTTTACCTGTTTTATGCCTTCCTATGGTTTTCAATTTCAGAGATTATGCATATTCCAGTTTTAACTGCCAAGATTATTTCAGCGGTTGTTTCTTTAGTAATACTTGGGTACTACAGCCTCAAATGGTTTAAGAAGAAACAGGAAGAGCTAAAAAAACTTGAAGAAAAAGAAGAAGGCCAGACTGTTTAGCCTTCTAGCTCTTTTATACTCTCTTTTAGAGAGTCTAGATACCAGTTTAGTTCATCTTCAGTTATGGCAAGAGGAGGCATTATAACCATAACATCTCCTAAAGGTCTAACCCATATACCCTTTTTAAGCATACTTTTTGCCACCTTAAAACCAGTTCTTTCTCCATAAGGGAAGGGCTCATTTTTTTCTTTATCCTTTACAAGCTCCACTCCAGCCATAAAGCCGTATTGGCGAACATCTCCCACGTGTTTTAAGTCCCAAAATTCTTTTAGCCTTTCTT
The DNA here is from genome assembly GCA_027052485.1 of Hydrogenothermaceae bacterium. Lineage (GTDB taxonomy): Bacteria > Aquificota > Aquificia > Aquificales > Hydrogenothermaceae > Hydrogenothermus. The sequence continues at coordinate 1,004 of JALUFA010000097.1, read as the reverse complement.
CAAGGAGCTTTATCTTAGGCTTAAGCTTTTGCAGGGTCTTTTCCTCCTCAAAAACCTCAAGGTTTGCAAGGGCTACATTACAGGCAAGTGGATTTCCTGTATACGTATGACCGTGGTAAAAGTGTTTTGCCTCTCCAAACTCTCCTAAAAACTCATTGTAAATCTCATCTGAAACCATTGTGGCAGCTAGAGGAAGGTATCCTCCTGTTATTCCCTTACCCAGTGCCATTATATCTGGCTCTATGCCTTCTTTTTCACTGGCAAACATGTATCCAGTCCTACCAAAACCTGTGGCAACCTCATCAACTATCATCAAAACGTTGTACTCATCACATATTCTTCTTATTTCCTTAAGATAGCCTTTTGGAAACGGTAGTATTCCAGCTGCTCCTTGTACTCCTGCCTCAAGCACAAAAGCTGCTATCTCCTGATGGTTTTTAAATATAAACTCCTCAACCTCTTCTATTAAAAGTTTCGTTGTGTCGTACTCAAGAGCTTTTTCTCTTCCTACCTTTTTCACAGCCTCAAGGTAAGGAGAAGGCATCTTGTAGACATCAAACAAGAGCGGTTTGTACTTTTCGTGAAAAATGTTTATCCCACCAACAGAAACGCTACCTATAGTATCGCCGTGGTACGCTTCAGAAAGGGTAATAAACTTATTTTTCTGTTTTTCTCCTTTGTTATGCCAGTAGTGGTAGGCGATTTTTATAGCTATTTCCATAGCCTCAGAGCCATCTTCACTGTAAAAAACGTGTTGTAGCTTTGGGGGGGTAATATCAACGAGATTTTTTGCTAAAACAATGGCTGGGACGTTTGAGGCGCCTAGCGTCGTAAAGTGTGCTATCTTTTTTAGTTGCTCTTCAACGGCTTTGTTGAGGTTTGGGTGGTTATGCCCGTGAACGTTGCACCACAGGGAAGCAACTCCATCAAGGTATTTATTTCCGTAAATGTCGTATATGTAAACCCCTTCTCCCCTTTCGACAATAACATTATCTTCTTCTGCG
>JALUFA010000096.1 GCA_027052485.1 Hydrogenothermaceae bacterium | reverse complement strand
ATCCCAAAACGGAGCAACCTATAAAAAAATCTGACGGAGAGAAAGATGAAAAAGTTGATATACACAATACCAACAGACCTTTTTGAGATATTCCTTGTGGAGCTTAACGGTTATGGAGTTGAGATTTTAAACAGAGACGAAAATGAAACGGTTTTTGCAATTTACGCAGAGGATGAAGATGTTGACGCTGTAAAAGATATGGTTTTTGAGATTTTTGAAGACCTTGGAAGCGGAGAGTTAATCCTAGAAGAAGAAGTGGAGGAGAAAAACTGGGAAGAAGCTTGGAAAGAGGGCATTGAACCTATCATTATTCCTCCCTTCATTCTCATTCCAGAGTGGGAGGTTTACGAAGGTAATGAGTACATACCTATAAAACTAAAAATCGGCATGGCATTTGGAACAGGTCAGCACGCCACGACCCAGATTATGCTTTCACTGCTGCCAAAGTACATACAGGAAGGAGATACGGTGCTTGATGCTGGTTGTGGCTCCGGAGTTTTGGCGATAGCTGCAATAAAACTTGGAGCCTCTAAGGTAGTTGCCGTAGATATCCAAAAGGAAGCTATAGAAGAGTGTAAAACAAACGCATGGGAAAATCAGGTGGAGATTGAGTGTAAACAGACATCTGTAGATGAGATTGATGAAACCTTTGATGTGGTACTGGCCAACATTCAGATTGACGTGTTTAGAGAAGTTTTTGATGACCTTGCAAAAAAGTTTAAAAAGTACCTTATTGTATCTGGCATATTTAAGGATAAAGAGAAGGAAGAACTGCTACAGATGGCAGAGAGAAACAACCTAGAGGTTATTGAGGAAACATCTAAGCCGGAAGACCCAAACAAGCCTGAGGATTTATGGTATGGATTTGTATTTAAACAAAAAGATTGAACACACAAATTTAAAACCATACGAAGCAGAAGAACAGCTAAAAAAAACAGTTGAAGAAGCTATTAGGTATGACTTTTACGGCGTTTGTGTTCCTCCATTTTTTGTAAAAAAGGCAAAGGAGCTTTTAAAAGACTCAGATATAAAGCTTATCACCGTTATTGGTTTCCCAAACGGATACACAACCTTAAAGACAAAGCTTATTGAAGCTACAGAGATGATGAATGAAGGGGCAGATGAACTGGATATTGTGTGGAATATCAATGAGTTTAAGTCAAAAAATTACGACTATGTTCTTGCAGAGCTAAAAACGATAATCGCCTATACTGAGCCTCTCATCCATAAGGTAATAGTAGAAACAGCCTACCTAACAGATGAAGAAAAGAAAAGGGCTGTAGAGATTGTTATGGAAAGTGGAGCAGAGTTTATTAAAACCTCTACAGGTTTTGCCCCAAAAGGTGCAACAATAGAGGATGTAAAGTTATTTAAAAAACTAAGTGATGGAAAACTTAAAGTTAAAGCCGCCGGTGGAATAAGAGACTACCAAACGGCCTTGCAGTTTATACAGGCTGGAGCAGACAGAATAGGAACATCTTCAGGGGTACAGATAGTTGAGAGCAGAAGATAAGGAAGTTCTGCAGTTTAAAGTAAAAAAAGAAGATGAAGGAAAACGTCTAGACCAGTTTTTGGCGTCGGCTTATCCTGAGTTTTCCCGCTCCTACTACCAAAAACTGATAAAAGAAGGGAACGTTGTTGAAAGAGACAAAACCTTAAAAAAACCATCCCTCAAAGTAAAGGAGGGGCAGGAGTTAACCCTGTTTATTCCACCTCCTCCAACCCTTGACGTTGAACCGGAAAACATCCCATTAGATATCCTGTACGAGGATGAAGACTTAGCGATTATCTACAAACCTCCTCATATGGTAGTACATCCATCGCCGGGACATACAAAGGGAACCCTTGTTAACGCACTTTTGTACCACTTTAAAAACGTTTCCCAGTTCCAGGGGAGAGAAAGGGCAGGTATAGTCCACAGACTAGATAAAGACACTGCTGGATTAATTGTTGTTGCAAAATCAGAATTTGCCCACAAAGAGCTACAAAAACAGTTTCAAGACAGGAAAGTTGACAAACGGTACAAAGCGATAGTCTCAGGAATAGTAAAGAAAGACCACGGCTTTATAGACTTCCCAATTGGCAGGTCTATATACAACAGGCAAAAGATGGGAACGGTCTCAACAAATGCTAGAGATGCCCTAACCGAATACTGGACGAAAAAACGATGGGAAGACCACAACTTATCACTAGTAGACATCAAGCTACACACAGGAAGAACCCACCAGATAAGGGTTCACTTTTCAGAGCTAGGTCATCCTTTGCTAAATGACAGAGTTTACGGCTTTAAAAAGAGCCACCTTAAAAGCGAGCTTGCAAAACAGCTTTCTGACAAATTGGACTATCACGCATTAGTAGCCTACCGACTTGCATTTACCCATCCCCGTACAGGAGAGAAGATAGATATTCAGCTAGATAAACTACCAGACCCACTTGAGGAGATTATAGAAAAGCTGGGCTAGCGGATAAACCTACTGATAACCTTAGCCCCTACAAGGTCTCCCCAAACGTTTGTAGCCGTTCTAAACATATCAAGGAACCTGTCAACGGCGATTATAAGGGCTATTCCCTCTAGAGGAATTCCTACTGTAGAAAAAACAAGGGTCATTGTTATAAGACCTGCACTTGGTATTGAAGCGGCACCAACCGCTGCAAGGGTTGCGGTTATAAATATGAGTATCTGGTCTGTAATAGAAAGGTCTATGCCGTAAAGCTTTGCAACGAAAATGGCAGCTACAGACTCGTAAAGAGCAGTTCCATCCATATTAACTGTAGCCCCAAGGGGAAGAACAAATCCTGCAACTTTTTTGGGAATTTTTGCCTTTTCCTGAGCCACCTCTATAGACACTGGTAGTGTTGCTGAGCTGGAGCAAGTAGAAAAGGCTATCAGGAGAGCCTCCCTAACCTGCTTAAAGTACTGTATAGGATTTACCTTTCCAAAGATATAGGCTATGAGCCCTAAGTTTACCGTAAAATGCCAAAACAGTCCAATAAGTACAACCACTACATACTGCCATAGGGATAGTATCGTTCCAAGACCTTTGTCTGCCACAACGTACGCTATAAGTGCAAACACACCAACAGGGGAAAGGGCTATAATCCATTTAGCCATTTTTAAGAGTGAGTCGTTCACGCCATCAAAAAACCTGACTATAAGTTCCCTCTTTGTTTGTTTTATGTATAAAACTGCTACGGCAAAGAAGGTTGCAAACAGGATAACGTGAATGGCCTTTCCTTCAGCAAAACTCTTAAAGATGTTTTCAGGTATTAAGTTGTTTAAAAAGTCTTCAAAGGTAAATTTGGAAACCTTTGGAGCCTCACTGGCAAGTTCTACGTTGGAAAATGAGAATGGGAACAGATTTACAACCACAAGACCCGTTAAAACAGCCAGAGCAGTAGTAGAAAAGTAGTAAAGAAAGGCTTTTAAACCTAAATCTTTAAGCTCATCAACAGAGGCAAGGTTTGCTATTGCCACAAAGATAGATGCAAAGATAAGAGGAATAACTATCATCTTAAGGAGTTTAAGGAAAATATCCCCGACAACCTTAAACGACAGGGCAAATTCAGGCAGATAAACCCCTACCAGTATTCCAAGGACTATACCTACCAGCGTAAGATTTTCAACAGTTAAAAGTTTTTTCATCCTAGACGTGTTTACCTTATAATTTTTTGGAGAATAATTATAATCTATAGAGTGTGGCTAAATGGAGCAAAACTTTTTTGTAAAGTCCCACGGTTTAGGAAACGAGTATGTGGTGCTAGATGAGGATAACATAACATTTCCTCTGTCTCAGGAAGCTATAAAAACCATTTGCAACGTACATTTTGGGATTGGTTCAGACGGAATACTCCTTAAAACAGACTCAAAGGTAGCCGACTTTGGACTTAGGATTTTTAACCCAGATGGTAGCGAAGCAGAAAAAAGCGGAAACGGCCTGCGAATTTTCTGTAAGTACCTGTACGACTATGGCTTTACTAACGGAAAGACAGAGTTTACGGTGGAAACAAAAGGGGGTATAGTCAGAGCAAAGATAGAAAAGATTGAAAATGGAAGGGCAAAGGTTATAACCATTGATATGGGGAAGGCTACTTTTAATCCTAAGGAGATACCCGTAAATGTGGACGCAGACGAGGTGATAGACTACCCCCTTGAACTGGATGGAAAAACGTTTCTTATGAACTGTGTTTCTGTAGGAAACCCCCACTGTGTAATAGTTGTGGATGAGTTGGACGAGGAAACTGTAAAAACTTATGGTCCTAAGATAGAAAACCACCCAATCTTCCCAAACAGAACAAACGTGCAGTTTGTAAAACCTATTGATAAAAGCACAGTAGAAATAAGGATTTGGGAAAGGGGAGCAGGGTACACTCTAGCCTCTGGTAGTTCCTCTTCTGCGGTGGCATCTGTGATGGTAAAAAAAGGTATAACTGATAAAAATGTGAAGGTTTTAATGCCCGGAGGTCAGTTAAATATTGAAATTGATGACGAGTTTAACATCAGAATGACTGGAGAAGTGGAGGAAATCTGTAGCGGTATTTTAAGCCCAGAGCTAGTAAATAAATTCAAGGAGGTGTAGACGATGGACCCATCCGTACTGTTTCCCATTGTAATTATTGGAATGGTTGTTCTTGCTATTGTGATATTTTTCGTTCTGGTTATCCTAGACAAAGGTGCAGATGAAGACTAACCTGCCAAAGTTTTACGCTATCACAGACAGAAAAAGGTACAGCCCAGATTTTCTGCAAACTGTGGAAGAGATTTTGAAAAAGGGAGTAAAAATCCTACAAATTAGAGAAAAGGACTTACCTCCCGATAAGCTGTTTAACCTTGTAAAGCAGGTTAAAAAACTTACAGATGCTTACAACGCAAAACTGATTGTAAACGACAGGCTGGATGTAGCAGTACTTGCTGGAGCTGATGGAGTTCATCTGCCCTCCAAATCTATACCGATAGCCGAGGTTAAAAAAAGCTTTCCAAATCTAATCGTTGGTAAATCCTGCCACAGTATAGAGGAAGTAAAAGAAGCAGAAAAGCAAGGGGCATATTACGTTTTTTTGTCTCCAGTGTTTTTTGTAGAGGGAAAAGGCAAGCCTATAGGTATTGAAACCTTAAAACAGGCTGTAAAAGAGACAAACATTCCCATATACGCGTTAGGAGGTATAACAAAAGAAAATCTAAAGTCTGTTTTAGACACTGGCGTTTTTGGGGTTGCTAGTATAAGATTATTCCTTGACAAAGACAAAAATCTTAACCTAAATAACTTGCAATAATTAAGAGTCTTAATTATTATAAAAGGTTAACTATTACTAACTATAAAGAGGTGTAAAATGGCACAGGCAGCACAACAGGCTCAGCAGTGTGAGAAGCCTTCATGGTGGAAAACACACAAGTTTACAATTTTAAGGAACATTGTTTATATATCTGTTATCCTTGCCCTTATTATCATTCCTACCTTTAAGATTATAAAAATTGACCTAGCCCACAATGTAGCGTGGATTTTAGGTGAAGAAAGGAAAGTAATAGATGGGTTAATCCCTGTTATTGCAGCAATGGGTGTGTTTGCAATACTAGTTATCGTTCTAAACATGATACAGGGTAGAGTGTTCTGTGGATGGATTTGTCCCGGTGGATGGTTTGCTGAAGTTCAGGAAAAGATAAAGAGAAAACTAGCCAGACACCACAAACTCGCCTACATAGCAATTACGTTTGTTATGACGATAATATTTGCGGCTATATTCTTTAACTGGGTGACAGACCTGAGAGTGTTCTTCTACTACACAAACCCAGCATTCTTTCCAATGTGGATAGCATTTTTGGCAGCATTTCCAATCCTCTTCTGGGAGCTATACATTGGAAAAAGATGGTGTAGAACATTCTGTCCTACAGGAATTTACCAAAAGCTAACTCCCCACTTTTACTACTACAAACCTGCTTTGAAACCTCCTTACACAACTGCCGACTGTGGAACATGTAGAGAGTGTTTAAAAGTTTGCCCTATGGCTCTCGACCCACGTAAAATTGCACTTATGGAAGACACTATTAACAGACCCGGTTTATCCTCATGCATCGTTTGTGGTGAGTGTGTTGATGCGTGTACTGAAGTTTGGGCTAAAAAATGTAAAGAGCCTATCCTCGGATTCCTACACGAAGTACCTATAAGGCAGGTTTAAAACGGGGCTTTTGCCCCTTCTTATAACTTCTTTTCCATCACAATGGCATCTGAGCCGTCTTTATAATATCCTTTTCTTTCTAAGAGCTTCTTAAAACCAAGTTTTGAGTATAAACCTAACGCTTTTTTATTGTTATTTGAAACCTCAAGAAAAACTTTTTTAACTCCTTTTTCTTTTAATCTCTTTAAGCTTTCTTTCAGTAAAAATCTTCCTAAACCTCTTCCCTGATACGTAGGCGTAATGGCTATGATATCAATATTTGCTTCATCCAATACTATGCTAATCTCGGTATAAGCGATAATCTCTTTTTCGTTGTAAAGTCCTAGCTTTAAAGAAGTGTTAGAAAACTGCCAGTTGTAGCCAACATCTTTTAATAGGTTTTTAATAAGGGGATACTCACTTTCCAATACTTCTTTGACTAAAAGGTTTTCTCCAACTCTTTTACTAGTTGTTTTTCCTTCTGCCATGACAGTTGACGGTATATATATACTTTTGCCTTATCAAAATCATCCCAGAAAACAAACTCAAACTTTTTAAGTTTATTGTAAGGAATTGCATACTTAGGAGTGATGATTTTTGTATCTTTATCTACTAATTTTTTACCTTGGTAAACTTCAACTGTAATAAAGTATTTTGGGTTTCCGTTGTCGGCAGTTGGAATGTTATGGGGTACAGATGTGTTTAGCACGTTTACGTATAGGGTAGTATTGTCTTTAGACAAGGAAACCTGTAAATGATTAGCTATACCAGTTGGGAAGGCATGGTTATAAACCAGTTTTGCGGCGTGAAACAGGTCAAAGGGAAATTTCTGGATAAGGTCAGCTTTCTTTATAGGAGTCATATGGCAGTGCTGGCAGGTTGTATGGGAATTTGCCTCTTTCCACTGTTTATACGTTTCTCTATGGCACGAGGAACAGATAAAAGATTTTGTAAAGTCTGGGTCTTTCTTTGAAGGATGGGGAGGGGAGAAAACATCATAGGGTCCATGCATAGCCATATCCTTTGATGAAAAGTGGCATGAGACACAGTTAACCCCATCTTCAGGATGTTTTTTTCTAGGCGTTGGTTCTTCTCCCTTAGTAAGCTCTTTTGGAATATGGCAGGCTAAACATTTTTGTTTTGAGTAGTTATCGGTTGCTTCTTTGTATGTAGGACTTGTGTAGGCTAGGCTGTGCCGAGAAGCCTTCCACTGTTTATAAATTTCGGCGTGGCAGTCTCCACACCGCTTTGCTGGGGGATGCTGAAGAAGGTCTTCTTCAAGAAACGGATTTGGAAGTTCACATCCCACTAAAAATGGTAGAGTAATAAGAAATATCCATTTAGCTTTCATCTTTTTTTACTTTTTCGTTTATATCAAGGAAGTGCCCCAGTTTGTCCCTTTTGGTTATTAGGTACTGCTCGTTGTAGGGGTTTGGCTCTATTTTTAGAGGTACCCTGTCTACTATCTCAAGGTCAAAGCCCTCAAGGGCAACAATCTTTCTTGGGTTGTTTGTCATAAGTCTCATCTTTCCAACGCCAAGGTCTTTTAGTATCTGTGCCCCTGTTCCAAAGTCTCTAAGGTCTGTGTTGAAACCAAGTTTGTGGTTTGCCTCTACTGTGTCGTAGCCTTTTTCCTGAAGGGCGTACGCTTTTATCTTGTTTCCTATTCCTATGCCTCTGCCTTCATGCCCTCTCATATACACGAGGACTCCTTTTCCTTCTTTCGCAATCATCTCCATTGCCTTATGGAGTTGGGACTGGCAATCACACCTTAAAGAACCGAATACATCTCCAGTCAAACATTCAGAGTGGACTCTAACGAGTACCGGTTCATCAGGTTTTATCTCGCCCATTGTTAAGGCTACGTGCTCCATTCCATCAAGTTTGTTTCTGTAGGCATGGATTTTGAACGTTCCGAACTTAGTAGGTAAGAATGCCTCAGCCACTTTTTCTACAAGCTTTTCTTTTTTGAGCCTGTACTGTACTAAATCTGCTATTGTTATAATCTTGAGGTTGTGCTTTTTGGCAAACTCCATTAGTTCAGGAAGACGTGCCATGGTACCGTCTTCTTTCATAATCTCACATATCACCCCTGCAGGATATAGCCCTGCAAGCCTTGCAAGGTCTACGGATGCTTCGGTGTGGCCTGTTCTTTCTAAAACTCCTCCGGGTCTTGCCCTTAGTGGAAAAACGTGTCCAGGCCTTACAAAGTCCTGGGGTTTTGCGTCTGGACTAACGGCAAGTTTTATGGTTATCGCCCTATCGTAAGCAGATATACCGGTAGTTGTTCCGTGTTTTGGGTGGGCATCTATAGATACGCAAAAGGCAGTTCCCTTTGGGTCAGTGTTATTGTCGGTCATAAGGGGGATATTAAGCTCTTCACACCTTTCTGGTAGTAAGGAAAGGCATATCAGTCCTCTTCCTTCCTTCGCCATAAAGTTTATCGCTTCTGGTGTTACCTTTTCAGCAGCCATAACAAGGTCGCCTTCATTTTCTCTGTCAGGGTCATCCACAACTATAACCATCTTTCCGTTTTTTATGTCTTCTATCGCCTCTTCTATAGTGTTGAACTTAAACTCTGCCATTTTTTCTCCTTACAGAGGGATTTTTTGCAAATTTATTCCAAAATTGGGCTTTTTCTATGAAAAATTTTGTTTTATGTAGTTCTTTAACTCTTCCCTCTTATCTGTTATAACGAAAACCTCTTGGACTGTTGAGCCTTTCTTTAGTAGGAGTTTTGCCCCTGCTTCTGTATCGTACTGGTATGTCAGACGTACCTTTCCGGGTCTTCCCTTTGGGGTCGTTTTTATTCTGCCTGGAATGATGGATTTAACAAGGTGGTTCTTTACAAGCTGTTGGAGGAGTTTTTCTCCGTCTTCTATTATGTGGTGTTCCTTTTTTATACCTTTCTTTCTGTACTTCATGGCAAAAGAAGGGGAGAAAAGTATCCCCTAGAAAGGTTTTTCTGGTACCGCTTCCCAATCTTTTAAAAATCTTTCAAGGCCTATGTCGGTTAAAGGATGTTTTGCAAGCTGGGCTATTACTTTGAACGGTATTGTTGCAATATCAGCTCCGATTAATGCTGACTGTAAAACGTGCTGAGGATGTCTTACAGAGGCAACTATTATCTCAGTATCAAAGCCGTAGTTGTCCTTTATCGTTTTTATGTCAGATATAAGTTCCATTCCATCATGACCGATATCGTCCAGTCTTCCAACGAATGGAGAAATGTAAGTAGCTCCAGCTTTCATAGCAAGTAAAGCTTGATTTGCCGAAAATACGAGGGTTACGTTGGTTTTTATTCCTTTGTACTCAAAGTACTTAACTGCCTTTAGTCCATCTACTGTCATAGGTATTTTTATAACAACGTTATCTCCAAGCTTTGCCAGCATCTCACCTTCTCTTATCATTCCTTCGTAATCTGTGCTGGCAACCTCTAAACTAACCGGTTTATCTGGAATTTCGGCAAGGATTTCCTTTACAACTTCCATAAATGGCTTTCCAGTTTTTGATATTAGGGTTGGGTTTGTTGTTACCCCATCAAGTATCTGAAGGGCGTTTGCCTCTCTGATTTCTTCAATGTTGGCTGTGTCTATAAAGAATTTCATCTACAGGTTACCTCCGTAAAGTTTTTTTATTCTCTGATACTCTCTTTCAAAGCGGGTTTTTATCCATCGTTTGTCAAGCCACTCAATTGGGTGTACCTCTATTCCCTGTACCAGTACTCCAAAGTGAAGGTGGTCTCCGGCTGCAAGCCCAGTTGTATCGGTTATACCTATCACCGTTCCCTTTGAGACTTTATCGCCTTCTTTAACTTTAAACTCTGCAAGGTGAGAGTATATAGAAAACACACCCATTCCGTGTTCTAGAATAACACTGTTTCCATAAATTCCAAGGTATCCGGCGTAAACAACAACTCCGTTATTTGCAGCTTGTACTGGAGCATTTTTTATTGAGGCAAAGTCCATACCTTTATGGTATGCGTCGGCTCCTTTTATTATCTTACCGTGGTAACGGTACTTCCTGTAGTCTGCAAAGCCTCCTAAAACTTTGGAGTTTTTAAGCTGTAAGAAAGCCCCCTTAAACATAGGCTTTTCAATAGACACCTTCGAGGTGGTTTTGTGGATAAAGTCTTCGTTTTTCTTTCTTAAAACAACGTTTACGTACTTAAACAGCTCAATTGGGTCATTTGAGGTAAACCCGTCCTCTTCAGCGAGAGGTTTTACCTTTGTCTGGATAAAATCGTCTGTTAAGTTTATGATTGAGCGTTTGTACCTTACCCTTTTGAAAAAGTAAATAAGAGAGTTAGTTGTGGTGTTTCCGGCCTTATCCTCCGCAAAAACGACTATAGGTTTCTTTCTGTGCCACCAGTAGGGGTATGGGAAGGCACATCCGTACAGGTTAGGATTTTTAAACATACCGTTAAAGCACTTAAACTCAAGGTTTCCAACCCTAACACCTGTTTTTACAACGTCGCTTGAGGTTCTGTAAAAAACAAAACCTGTTCCACCGTTAATAATCGTAGCTGGAGAAGACAAAACGCTTAAAACGGGAGGAGACAGGTCAACGTCAACGATAAACTCCTTTTGGTTTGTGTTTCCTAGAAGAGAGCCATCTTTGGCGATAAACAGAACCTTTGCCTTACCCTCTCTAAGGCCTAATTTCCTTGACATTATTGTGATGCTGTAGTCCTTACTTTTAACTCCTTGAGGTATGTTTTTGTCTTCAAAAACTTTAATGTTTTTATTGTTCTGTAAGACGTACACCTCAACAGATTTTAAGCCGGGATTATTATCTGATACTGTAAAGTTTATCGTTTTGTGGGAACCAATTGCTGTAAGGTTTTCTCTTACTGAAATCTTTGGTTTTGAAAAATCAATAATACCTTTGTAGTATGCAATCCCTGCAACTATAGCAGCGATTATCAGTAGAAGTAAAAAGAGTCTAATTTTCAAACAGGATACCTCCTTTTAAATCCTTACTGGGATTTGCTTTTCCTTAAGATATAATTTTACCTCTTCTATGGTTAGCTCTTTAAAGTGAAATAGTGATGCAGCTAAAGCGGCGTCTGCCTTGCCTTCTGTGAAGGCCTCGTAAAAGTGCTCCTTTTTTCCAGCACCTCCTGAAGCTATAACGGGAATTGATACAGCCTCAGAAACAGCCCTTGTAAGTTCAACATCATAACCAGACTTTGTTCCGTCTTTATCCATAGATGTTAGTAGTATCTCTCCTGCCCCTAAATCTTCTACAGCCTTAGCCCACTGGATAGCGTCTTTTCCTGTAGGTGTTCTTCCACCGTTGATGTAAACCTCCCAGCTTCCATCCTCTCTTCTCTTTGCATCTATAGCAACTACAATAGTAGATGAGCCAAAGCGTTTTGCAGCCTCTTCCACCAAGATTGGATTTTTAACGGCAGCCGAGTTTATGGATACTTTATCTGCTCCACTTTCTAAAAGCTTTCTTATGTCTTCAAGAGTTCTAACTCCCCCACCAACGGTTAAAGGCATAAAAACCGTCTCAGCAGTCTCTTTCACTACATCTAAGATTATGTCTCTATCTTCTGCAGATGCGGTGATGTCTAGGAATACTAGCTCATCTGCTCCTGCCTCATCGTAAGCTATTGCAGCTTCTACTGGGTCTCCGGCATCAACAAGATTTACAAAGTTTACCCCTTTTACAACTCTACCTTTATTAACGTCAAGACAGGGTATAATTCTCTTTGCCAGCATTACTCACCTCTACACTTACATTTACAGTGCTCTTTTTCCATCCTTCCCATAGGAAACTCTTCCCACTTTTTGTGGAAGTTTTTGTAAA
>JALUFA010000095.1 GCA_027052485.1 Hydrogenothermaceae bacterium | reverse complement strand
GTGTTTCTTAGCCTTTTCTATTGCAATTCTGAGTCTTGGGTTAAACTCAGGGTCTCCGCCACCTTGCCTTGCCGCAATGGTAATTTCCCTGATTAGTTTTGTAAAAATCTGCCCTCTTTTTGCATCCATTTTTGCTTTTTTGTGTCTTATGTTGTGCCACTTTCTATGTCCTGCCATTAAAATCCTCCTAATGTGGTTGGCTACTAAACAAGATATTTCTATTTTATAATTCTACTATGATTTATCAGCTTTATAAAAACCTGCTTAAAATGTATGGCAAGCAAAACTGGTGGCCTGTTTCTGGAAAATTTAAATCTGATTTTGACGAAGTGGCGATAGGGGCAGTTTTAACCCAAAATACAAACTGGAACAATGTAGAAAAAGCATTAAAAAATCTGATAGATACTGGAAAAACATCTTTAGAGGATATCCTCCAATCCTCTGATGAAGAGCTCTATAAGATTATAAAACCTGCTGGGTTTTACCGACAAAAGACAAAGACGTTAAAAAATCTTGCTGCCTTCATAGAAAAAGAAAGTGTAGAAAACTTAAATAGAGACAAACTGTTATCTGTTAAAGGTATTGGAGAGGAAACGGCAGATACAATCGCCCTTTACGGGTTAAACCAGCTTGAGTTTGTTGTTGACAAGTACACAAAGAGGCTACTTTTTAGATTGGGTTTGCTAAAAAGTGAAAACGAAAAATACTTTAACGTAAAACAACTTATGGAAAAGAATTTACCGCCAGACATTGAGGTTTATAAAGAGTTTCACGCTCTGATTGTGGAACATGGAAAAAGATACTGTAGGAAAAACCCTCTGTGCGATGACTGCCCTTTGAAAGATAAGTGTTATAATAGCTAAAAACATCTGACAGAACTCATAATGGGGAAAAAACATTACTCAGAAGTTGGGTATAAGATTTTCTTTGTATTAAAACCATTAATCAAAAAACTCCTTCGTATCCATGTTGAGGGGAGTGAAAACTTTCCTGAGAAAGGGGGATTTATCATTGCCTCAAACCACAGAAGCCATTTAGACCCACCGGTTATTAACACAGTCTCGCCGTTTCCAGTAATGTTTATGGCAAAAAAAGAGCTTTTTGATAACCCTTTCATCGGCTGGTTTGTAAGGGGTGCCGGTACCATACCTGTGGAGAGGAAGAAAAAAGGAACAAAAGCTTTAATAAAGGCACTGGAACTTTTAAAGGAAGGATACGTTGTAGGAATATTTCCTGAAGGGACAAGGGCAAAACCGGGTGAGTTTTTAAAACCAAAACCGGGAATAGGACTTTTAATATCAAAGGCAAAAGTACCAGTTGTGCCGGTAAAGATTGAAGGTACAGACAAGGTTTTTCCAAAAGGTGCAAAGTTTCCTAAAATCGGTCTATACCCTATAAAAGTAAAAGTTGGAAAACCGATTATGTTTGATAACATGGAAAATTACGAGGAGATAGCAGATAAAGTAATGGAAGAAATAAAAAAGCTGTAAATCAGGAGGAGATATATGGCAGAGGTTATTCTAGCTGAGTCTGCAGGTTTTTGTTTTGGAGTAAAGATTGCCGTAGATGCTGCAAAAGAAGCTGGAGAAAAGTACGGGGGAGCATGGACTGATGGGCCAATCATCCATAATAAACAGGTCGTTGAGTTCTTAGAACGCTTAAACGTTAAACAACTGTCTCCAGAGCAGCAGTTAAAAAAGGGAGAAACGGTCCTTATCCGCTCCCACGGTGTACCACCAAAAGAAGAACAAAGGCTAAAAGAGGCGGGCGTTAATATCATTGATGCCACATGCCCCTTTGTAAAAAAAGTCCATGATAAAGTAAGACAGTTAGTAGAGGAAGGATACTTTGTAATCATTATTGGAGAACACGGCCACCCAGAAGTTATAGGTATACTGGGGCACCTTGAGGATGCAGGGGGAGAGGGAATGGTTGTATCAAATATGGAAGAGCTGATAAAAAATCTTCCCCACAAAAGGAGAATAGGTATAGTCGCCCAGACAACCCAAAACGAGGACTTTTTCAGAGAGGCTGTGGGATACATCGCTGAAAACACCGAGGAAGTTAAGATTTTTAATACTATCTGTGATGCGACATCTGTAAGGCAGGAAGAGGTTAAAAAATTGGCTCCAACAGTTGATGTGATGATTATCATAGGTGGAAGGCATAGTGGAAACACAAACAGGTTGGCGCAGATTTCACGGGCTTTAAATCCTAACACATACCACATAGAAAAGGCAGATGAGCTAAAACCTGAGTGGTTTGAAGGAGCCGAGAGAATAGGGGTAAGTGCCGGAGCATCAACTCCAGACTGGATTATTCAGGAAGTAGTAGAAAAAATTAAACAGATAACAGGATAGAGTGATGGAAGACCAGAGAGTAAACATTCTTGTAGATTCGTTCAAAGAAGCAACTTCAAAACCTCTTACATTAGAGAATGTGCTTTTGGCCCTTGTGATTTTTTCTTTTATTGGCGTTGTTGTTTTTGGGGCTTACTTTCTGCGAAACTGGTTTCTACAGGTTAAGCAAAAACAGCACTTTATTAATATCTCTAAATCTTTAGGACTTACAGAAGAAGAGGCAGAAATCCTGTGGGAGTACTCAAAAAAGCTTGATAGAGACCCATATCTCACCCTTGAGGTAAAACCAACCTTTGAAAAGGTTATCGATGAGTACATAAAGAGTAATCCCAACTTTAACGAAGATATGATTCGCCATATGCGAAAAGTCTTGGGATTTGATACAGTTCCTCCATTTATGCCACTTACATCCACTAAAGATATAGACCTTTATCAAGGGGGTAATCTTACAACAGATAAAGGAGTTTACCCTGTTGCCCTTGTTGATAAGGACGAGCTTTACATGTACTGGGCTATCTTAGATGCAAAACCTCCTATCCAGAAAGGTCAAACTGTAAAGATATCTTTCTTACGAAGGGATGATGCGATTTACTCGTTTGAAGGTACAGTGGAAGACGTATTTGAGGAAAAGGGAAGACTTATTCTTAAGATACCACACACGTTAAATCTTGCCCGTTTACAGAGAAGAAAGGAAATAAGATTAAAGGTAAAAGTTCCAATAAAGGTGTTTGTTAAAACTAAAGATGGAGAAACTCTAATCTACGAAACGGAAACAGAAGACATAAGCTCAACAGGGCTAAAATTCTGCGTACCAAAATCCGAAGATAAATTACTAGCAAACTTAAAGCTTTCTGAAGAGATTGAGATAGAGATAAACATTAACGGGATATTAATACAGGTTGTAGCTGTAATAAGGAATATATCTGATAAAGATAAGTATCAGTGCTACGGTGTAGAGTTTAAGGAGTTAGATAAGAAAGATAAAGCCTTTTTAAACGAATTTATTCAGGAAAAACAAATGGAAATGATAAAAAAATACAAACAGCTAAGAGAAAAGGGTTAATAAATGGATATAGCAACGCTGATTGGTATTGGGGCTGCGTTTTTACTTATCATAATATCTATTGTTATTGGTGGAAGTCCAGGAGCTTTCATAAACATTCCATCTCTTTTGATGACCGTTGGTGGAGGTCTATCGGCAAGTCTGGCATCTTACCCACTTCCCGAGTTCATCCGTGGTGTAAAAGCAATAATAAAAACAATAAAGCCTACCGTTCCTGACCCTAAGGAGCTTTCAGACTTTCTTACCGAGATTGTAGCCAAGGTTAGAAAAGACGGTATTCTCTCTTTAGAAGCTGAGATAGATAAGTTTTACGAAAAAGACCCTTTCCTCGGAGACCTTATCAGAATGCTTGTTGATGGTGTGGATATTGAAGAGATAAAGAGTAATGCAGAGGCTGCCCTTATGAAACTAGAGCAGGACTTGAGTACAGAGGTTTCCGTTTGGGATGCTTTAGGTGAGCTTTTCCCAGCTTTTGGTATGATTGGTACACTGGTTGGTCTTATTCAGATGCTTCAGAACCTCAACGACCCATCAGCCCTTGGTCCTGGTATGGCAGTTGCGATGATTACGACCTTATACGGTGCTATTTTAGCAAACGCCCTTGCTATCCCAGTTGCAAAAAAACTTAAGTACTACAAAGACCTTGAGCTTTTAACAAAAGAAGCTTACATCATGACTGTTGAAGCTATTGATAAGGGAATGAACCCTAACATGTTTAGAGCAAAATTAAAAGCGTTATTTGGGTTAGAAGGTGGTGAGGAGTAATTGGCAAGAAAAAAGAAGGAGCCAGAATGTAAAACCATCCCTGCATGGCTAATAAGTTTTGGGGACTTAATGTCCCTTGTTCTTACCTTCTTTATCCTTCTATTTTCAATGGGTACTATCTCTCTCGAAAAATTCCACATGGTTATAAAAGGTTTTACTGAGTATCTAGGCGGGCGTAAAGTCTTTTATGAAGAAAAAGTTTTAAAACAAAGTAATATCCCTACTGAGTTCAAAAATATGTATCCCCGCATCAAAAACAAACGAAGAAAACTCATGAAAAACCTTGCCGAGATAAAGGCAATGCTTAAAAAGCAAGGGGTAAATGCTGAGGTTGTAGCCCATGGGTCTATAGTAAGACTTAGAGTTAACACAGATAAGATGTTTCCTCCAGGTAGTGATAAACCGTACAAATTAGCTCTGCCTCTTTTACAGGAAATCTGTAAGAAACTTAAGATAACAGAGTTTCCACTTACCATAGAAGGACATACCGATAACACACCGATTAGAGGTGGTAGGTTTAAAGATAATGTTGAACTATCTCTTGCAAGGGCTTTAAGTGTGTTGAAAATATTTCTTAAGTGTGGTTATCCAAAGGATTTAATGCACGTAAGAGGGTACGGTCCATACAGACCTATCGCTCCTAATACTACTCCGCAGGGAAGAGCTAAAAATAGAAGGGTTGAGTTTGTTATAGAAACAAAAGACTACTAAAAGAGTATAAAAATGGCACGGAAGAAAAAACAAGAATGTCCTCCTGCTCCAGGTTGGCTTATAAGTTTTAGTGATTTGATGTCTCTCCTTTTGACGTTCTTTATCCTTCTTTACGCTATGACAGTAATGGATATAAAGAAATTGATGAAGTTCCTTTGGTACTTTCAGGGAGAAAATCCGAAAATTTCCGTTAAGACTGTAGCGGTTGTTCCTCCTATTAGCATGCTAAAAGAAGAAGTTGCGAAAATAGTAAAAAAGAGAATTCAAAGACTTTTACCAATATACGCTTACCAGATAGACACAATAGCAAACTACGTTCTTATAAGACTATTCAATGATGTTGTGTTTAAAGAGGACAGCTATCAGCTAACCCCAGAAGCTAAAAAGGCATTGGAAGATGTGGCAAAAGTTATAAAAAATTACCAGAAACCGTTTACAGTTATAAGGATAGCCGGGCACGCATACGTCCATAACCCTTCAAAACTTCCACCGGGAGTAAAGGATGCATGGGATTTATCAATAAAAAGGGCTTCTGTAATTAGGGATATTCTGGTAAAAAACGGGGTAGACCCAAAGAAGATAGCAGTTGAAGCCTATGGTGATACAAAACCTATATACAAGTGGAGAAATCCAATCTTACAACGCATGAACGATAGAGTTGAGATTTACCTAGAAGTTAAACAGGAAAGACCTGATCTTCTAAAAGATGAAAAGAAAAAGTAGGGGTTTACTTCCAAACCCCTGGGATTTCTGTACCACATTTAGGACATTTTCCGTCCTTAAGATGGTTCTCAACAAACTGGCCTAGATGGCCTCTTCTATCTATTACTCTAAATCCACAGTTAGGACAGTAGGTAGATTCTCTATCTTCGTCGTCTAGGTTTCCAACATACACGTAATTTAGTCCTGCTTCTTTTCCTATTTCATAGGCTTTTCTAAGAGTTTCAATTGGTGTAGGTGGAACGTCCTTCATCTTCCATGCCGGGAAGAATCTAGATAGATGCCAAGGCATATTTTTGTCTACAGAAGCTATCCATTTAGCAGTTTCTCTTAACTCTTCTTCTGAATCGTTGTATCCTGGTATTAAAAGGGTTGTTAGTTCCACCCATATACCTAAGTCCTTTGCATGTTCTATTGTTTTTAGCACAGGTTTTAATCTTGCTCCAACAATCTCTCTGTAAAACTTGTCATTAAAAGCCTTAAGGTCAATATTCATAGCATCTAAGTATGGCTTTAACGTTTCTAAAGCTTCTTTTGTTTCGTATCCACTTGATACAAAAACGTTTTTGATACCTTTTTCTTTGGCGAGTTTCATTGTGTCATACGCATATTCAAAGAACACAACTGGCTCGTTATAAGTGTATGCAATAGAAGGTATGTTATTCGTTTCACATATATTTACTATCGTCTCAGGCATTAGCGGCACACCAAACACTTCTCCATTGTGGGTTTGTGGATATTGAGAAATCTCCCAGTTCTGGCAAAACTTACAGCTCATATTACAACCAACGGTACCAACTGAGAATATAGGTGTTCCTGGCAAGAAGTGGTAAAGGGGTTTTTTCTCAACAGGGTCAACGTTATAGGCTGCAGCGAGACCGTACGTTGTAAGGTACAGATTTCCATCCTCACCAACAGCCCTTATTCCGCACTTACCAATTTCCCCTTTATCAAGAACACACCGTTGGTTGCAGGCTTTACATAAAACTTTTCCATTGTCTTTTTTTTCTGACATCCACGCTAATGCCTTCATTGTTTGCTCCTTTTAAGAGTTGTTTGACTTTAAATATAGCTGTAAAATTTTATAATGCAAGACTAAAATCTGGCGGAAGGTTTATGACTACAATCGTCATTCCAGCGAGGGAAAAATCAACAAGGCTACCTGAAAAACTTCTCCTTACTGTAAAAGGAAAGCCCGTAATCAGATGGACTGTTGAAAACTGCCTAAATGTTAAAGGGATTAATAAAGTTGTAGTTGCAACCGACAGTGAGAGGATAAAGGATGCTTTAAAAGACCTTAACGTTGACGTTTTTCTTACTCCTTCGACCCTGAAAAGTGGCAGCGATAGGATAAGCTATATTCTAGATGAGATAGATGATGAAGATATAATCAACGTACAGGGAGATGAACCTCTTTTAAATCCAAAAGATTTAGAAAATCTGGCGCAGGTTTTGAAAGATGAAGATATAGTTTCAATGTACCATCCAATAAAAAGTGAGGAAGAGTTTTTGAACCCAAATGTTGTAAAGGTAGTCTTAGATAAAAATGAGTATGCTTTATACTTTTCACGAAGTCCCATCCCCTATCCCAGGGATAACTTTTTTAATAGGTATATTAAACACGTTTTTAACAAGCATATTGGGGTTTATGGGTATAAAAAAGAAATTTTAAAAAAGTTTTCTTCAGAGCTAAAGCATGCTCCTATAGAAGATATAGAAAAACTAGAGCAATTAAGGTTTTTATACTACGGTTATAGTATAAAAATGGTAAAGGCTTCTAGTGATACCCTTGGTATAGATACACAGGAAGACTTTGAAAAGTTCAAAAATATTATAGAGGGGAGGCGCTAAACCTCCCTTTTAGCTTTCCTCTCCTTTATATTCCCATTTACCGGTCATAAGGTACTCGTGGATAGCCTGAGATGCCTTTTTAGCGTGGGATATTGCTGTAACAACTGTATCGCCGCCGTTTACAACGTCCCCACCTGCAAAAACACCTTCTATATTTGTTCTAAAGTTTTCATCCACTGTAGAAAGGTTGTTCCATTTATCTATTTTTAAACCTTTTACATCTTTGTAGGCAGTTGGGTTGTCTGCCTGACCTACGGCCATTATTACCGCATCACATTCAATAATATGCTCCGAGCCTTCTACTGGTTTTGGTCTAGGTCTTCCGCCCTTTTCATCAGGGACAAGTTCCATTTTTACACACTTTAGACCTACAACTTCACCTTTCTCATTTCCTATCACTTCTATAGGTTGAGTTAACCAGTGTAAAATTGCTCCTTCTTCTGCCACATGGTCCCATTCTTCGTCCCTTGCAGAAGATGTTTCTCTAGTTCTTCTGTAAACAAGGTGAACCTCGTTTCCAAGTCTAAGAGCTGTAATAATACAGTCGACAGCAGTAAAACCACCACCGATAATTGCAACTCTCTTATTTCTAGGAAGCTCTACTTCTTCATCAGGGGCTAGCATTGGGTCTACGTAGTCGGTGTTTACCTTCATAAGGTATCCAATAGCTGTGTATACCCCTTTCAGGTCTTCTCCAGGGATACCCATTTTCTTTCCTCTTCCAGAACCAACAGCTATAAATACTGCATCGTGTTTCTTTCTTATCTCGTCAAAAGGTATATCTTCCCCAACCTTAACACCGGTTTTTATCTCTACACCAAGTTTCTTGATGAGGTCTATCTCAAAATCTAAAGCTCTTCTATCTAGTCTTGCTTCTGGAATTCCGTATCTCATAACGCCGCCAACAAACGGGAGCGCCTCATACACTGTAACGTCGTGGCCTTTTCTGGCTAAAAAGTAGGCAGCGGCTAAACCTGCAGGACCTGCTCCAATCACACCAACAGACTTTCCTGTAGGAGGTTCTTTTTCATCAGTCCACTCCTGACCTGAAAGTCTTATTGAGTCTCCAACAAACCTTTCCAATCCACCGATACCAACGGATAGTCCGTTGTCTTTAAAGGTTAATACACATGTGCTTTCACACAATCTTTCCTGAGGGCAAACCCTTCCACACACAGAGCTAAACGGGTTATGTTTTCTTAAAATTTCGTAAGCACCCCATACGTTCTGTTTTTGTATTTCTCCTATCCACTTTTCCATCTCTGAGTTCACAGGACAGGATGGGGTACAAGGAGGCTTTCTACATAGAATACATCTGTCAGCCTCATCTAAAGCTGCGGTATGTCCGTATCCCAGAGCATACTCTTTGTTAAGGTACTTTTTCCTTACCTCAGGTGGAAGCAAAGGAATTTCATTTCTATCGTGTCTTCTATAGACTATCTTTTTCCTTTTTTCGGCCATTTTTTCCTCCTAGGAGTTTAGGTTTTTATATAAAAAGCTCATTAACGCTTTTTGGGCGTGGAGTCTGTTTTCTGCCTGATTGAATATTACATCTGCAAATCTTTCAAAGGTCTCTTCAGAGATTTCTTCTCCTTTGTGTGCCGGCAAGCAGTGCATCACAATAGCATTTTTATCAGCATAGGATAAAAGGTTATCGTCTACTGTAAAGCCCTCAAAAAGCTTTTTCTTGTCTTTTTCTCCTTCCTGACCCATACTTACCCACACGTCTGTGTAAACAATATTTGCTCCCTTTACTGCCTCCTTTGGGTCATTTGTAATCTCTACGTTTACTCCTGTTTCTTTTGCAAACTCTAGAGCCGTTTGCAGAGCTTTTGAGTTAGGCTCGTACATTGGAGGTGTAGCTACCGACACATCAAGCCCTAGCAGGGCACACCCAATCATAAGCGTGTTTGCCATATTGTTTCCATCGCCAACGTATGCCAGCTTTAAACCTTCTAACTTTCCAAAATACTCTTTTATAGTCATCATATCTGCCAAAACCTGACATGGGTGCTGATAGTCTGTTAAGGCGTTTATTACCGGTATAGAGCCGTACTTTGCTAAATCCTCAACTTCCTGATGGGAGAATGTTCTTATAACAATACCATCTAAGTATCTAGACATTACCCTAGCTGTATCTTTAATGTCTTCACCACGGCTTAACTGGGTCGATGAGCCAAGTATATAAACAGGCTGTCCTCCCATCTGATAGACTCCAACCTCAAAGGACAACCTTGTTCTTGTGGAGGGTTTCATAAAAATCAAACCAATAGATTTATTTTTTAACGTCTGGTCTGAAAATGGATCTTTTTTTAACTTTTCCGCGTAATCTATAACCTGTAAGATCTCATCCTTTGTTAAATCTTCAAAATTTACAAAATGTCGGGGCATTTTATCATCCTCCCATTATAAAAACAGATAAATAATATAACACTGTTTGATTTTTTGTTTCAATTAACAGACGTCAGTATCAAAAAGTACAACTTTTATTTTTTCACCTTTTTTTATCTCATTTACACCTATAGGAACTACCCCAAAGCCGTGGGCGTTAACCATGCCTGTAAGGATGTTTGAGCCCTGTTTGCCAAAAGGTTTTGCGTAAAAATTTTCTCCATCGTATCGTACAGAAACTCTCAAAAACTCTTCTCTATCTGATTTTTTTCTCTTGTAATCTTCTTCCATGATAGCTGTAATCGTTGGATTGTATGGGTTTTCAAATCCCATCATCTTTTTTATGGCAGGTCTTACAAGGGTGTGGAATACAAACATACATGCAACAGGATTTCCCGGAATGCCAAAGAACAGTTTTTGTTTTTCTTCTCCCCAAACGCCGAAAGCAACAGGTTTCCCCGGTTTTTGGGCTACTTTCCAAAAGATTATCTCAACTCCAAGCTCGGAACACACAAAATCCTTTACAAGGTCATAATCACCAACGGAAACTCCTCCAGTGGTAAGCAGAACATCGCAACTTTTGGCGTAAGAGAGCTTTTCTTTCAAGTCTTTAGGGTCATCTTTTGCAAATCCTAGTATAACGGGGATGCCGCCCGCTTCTAAAACTTGAGCCTGAAGGGCATAAGTGTTTGACGTTCTAATCTGGGATGGAGATGTTATTGGTTCGCCAAGGTCTAAAATCTCATCTCCAGTGGTAAGAATTCCAACTCTTGGTACTTGGTAAACCTCTACGGTAGGTTTATTTACCGATGCTATAACTCCAATCTCTGCAGGTCTGATTTTTTTCCCTTTCTTTATGAGAACATCGCCCTTTTTAAAGTCTTCTCCCTGTCTTCTTATGTTTGCTCCTTTTTGTAGCTCTTTCTTTATTAAAACGGTACCATCTTTTTTCTCCGTTAGCTCTTTCTGTATTACAGTGTCAGCTCCCTCTGGGATTAGACCTCCAGTATATATAGCAGCTGCTTCACCCTCTTTTATTGGAGTTGGCTCTCCTCCAGCTTTTGCCTCTCCCACAAGCTTGAGCTCAACAGGGTTTTCTTCTGAAGCTCCTTTTATATCCTCATACCTAACGGCAAAACCATCCATACCACTGTTATCTGCGGGAGGATTGTCCCTATCTGCTACTATATCTTCAGCCAAAATCCTGTAAAGGGCATCTTTTAGAAAAACTTTCTCTTTTCCTAATCTTTTTGTGTTTTCCAGTATAATTTTTAATGCCTCTTCGTGTTTTATCATTTATCTATCTCCTTCTTTTCTGTATTTAAAGAGAAAATAATATAACAGAGGCCACCTGTTTGAATAGTGATAAAAACTACCTTAGAATTATTATTAACCAAATAGAGGGGAAACGGCTAAAATGGAAACCCAGCCTAGTTTTTTTGTTTCTGAAAGCAATAAACCAGTTTACATACTACTGAAGAGCTTTTTAAACGATAAGTTTATTGGTGTTGTTTACGGTGAAAACGGCATTGGAAAGACCACATTTGTAAAAAGACTGCTAGACGACGAGTATATAAACTACGTTTATATTCCGGCTTCAAAAATATCTGATATTAAAGTTTTCCTAGATGACCTAGACCTTGATGAACCTCTTGTCCTCGTTATAGATGACGCCCAGCATTTTACATTGGATGACTTTAGAGAAATCTTCAAATACTACCTTACTAATAAAAATCTCAGTGTCCTTTTTATAGGTAATAGGAATCTAAAGCAAAAGCTAAATACAGCAGGCTTTAAAAGTATCCGTGCAGGAATGAACTTTATTTTAGAGCTAAAACCGATACAAACGGTAAATGAGCTAGAAAAGTTCTTATCCTACTACCTTTCAGAAAAAGGCATAAACATCAAATTCACACGGGGGGCTTTAAAGTACATTCTTAGAAAAACTGAAGGTAGAATAAAAGACATAGTAGAGCTTATAGAGTCTCTTCAAGGAAAGCGTTTTGTTACAGCTCTGACGTTTGAAAAAAGGAAAGTTCTTACATACGCTGCTTCTATCGTTGTTGTGATAGCAGGTTTTATAGGAATTTTCTTATATAAGGCAGATAAACTTGTAGC
>JALUFA010000094.1 GCA_027052485.1 Hydrogenothermaceae bacterium | reverse complement strand
ATCCAAATATTTAGCAAGTATGTTACCTAAAAATGTTAAAACAGCTAAAAATACAACGCCTACAGCTCTTCTAATTTCTTTAAGTTCTTTTAGCTTTTTTATATCTATAAAACAATTATATCAGGGAAGAAAATCATGATTGAAAAGGTCATAGAGTGGTCTGTTAAAAATAAAATTCTTGTTCTTTCTATTGTTGCTATGGTTGTCGGAGTATCTATATGGGCTTTAAAGGAAACTCCCCTTGACGCCATTCCAGATTTATCACCTCCCCAAGTGATAGTTTTTACAAAATGGCCGGGTCAGTCTCCCTCTGTGGTTGAAGACCAGATTACCTATCCAATTGTCTCTGCATTACTATCTGCACCAAATGTTGAGACAGTCAGAGGTGTTTCCTCATTTGAAACATCAGCGGTTTACGTAATCTTTAAAGAAGGTACAGATATATACTGGGCTAGAAGTAGAGTTTTAGAGTATCTATCGCAGATAAAAGACAAACTACCTAAAACAGCACAGATAACATTAGGACCTGATGCTACAGGAGTAGGTTGGGTTTTTGAGTATGCCCTTTACTCCGAAAAAAGAAATTTATGGCAACTTCGTACACTCCAAGACTGGTACTTAAAGTATGCACTTTTAGGAGTCGATGGGGTTGCAGAGGTAGCGTCTGTAGGAGGATTTGTAAAAGGTTATCAGATAACAATAAATCCTCAAAAACTCAGAATTTACGACATCTCAGTAAAGGATGTAATAAAAACATTAAAGAACAACAACAATGACACGGGAGGAAGGATAATAGAGCATAATGGGTTTGAGTACATCATACAGGGATTGGGATATATTAAAAATCTAAACGAGATAAAAAATCTAACTATAAAGACAGATAAAAATGGTATCCCCATTCGTATAAAAGATGTAGCAAAGGTTGAACTTGTACCAATGCCGAGACGGGGGCTTGTAGACCTAAATGGTTTAGGAGAGGTAGTAGGTGGAATAGTTATAATGAGATTTGGGGAAAATGCATACTCTGTTATACAGAAAGTAAAAGATAAACTTGAAGAGATAAAACAAAACCTACCAAAAGACATAAAGGTAATAACCACTTATGACCGTTCTGAACTTATAGAAAAAGCAATAAATACTCTAAAAAGAGCCCTTTTTGAGGAAAGTTTAATCGTTTTACTGGTTGTGGGACTTTTTTTATTTCACATAAGAAGTGCCTTAGTCATCATTCTTACATTACCCATAGGTGTTCTAATAGCCTTCTTATTCATGAAAATCCTTGGAATTACGTCTAATATCATGTCCCTTGGAGGCATAGCAATTGCCATTGGTGCTATGGTTGATGGTGCCATTGTAATGGTAGAAAACGCCCACAAACACATAGAAAAAGTAAAAAAGGAAAAAGGTGAAATATCGGAAAAGGAACGGGTTCAAGCTATTGTTGAAGCGGCAAAGCAGGTAGGAAAACCTATATTTTTTGCTTTGCTCATCGTTGTTGCATCGTTCCTCCCAGTTTTTGCCCTTACGGGGCAGGAAGGATTGCTATTTAAACCTCTGGCTTACACAAAAACATTTGCAATGCTAGCAGCATCTGTACTGGCTATCACCCTTGTACCTATTCTTATGGTATGGTTGATAAAGGGGCATATCATTCCAGAAAATAAAAATCCACTGAACTGGCTTTTAATAAAAATCTACACACCAATCATTAAGATATCCCTTAAGCTTAGATACCTTGTAGTTATTCTTACTTTAATAGCTATGGGTTTTATATACCCACTTTACAAAAGCCTTTCATGGGAGTTTATGCCACCGATAAACGAGCAAACCTTTATGTATATGCCAGTTACCCCTCCCGGCATCTCGGCAGATGAAGCAAGAAGAATTACCCAGCTAACAGACAAAATTTTAGCTTCCTTTCCAGAGGTAGATACAGTTTTTGGTAAAGCAGGTCGTGCTGATACTGCAACAGACCCAGCTCCTTTATCAATGATAGAAACAATCATAACCTTTAAACCTAAAGAGTACTGGAGACCCGGAATTACCTACCAGTCATTGATGAATGAAATGGAGGAAAAGCTAAAAGTCCCTGGGCTTACAAATAGCTGGACTTATCCAATCAGAGGCAGAATAGACATGCTTTTAACAGGGATAAGAACACCACTGGGTATAAAACTGTACGGAGATGATTTAGAAAAACTTCAAAAGCTGGCAACGCATATAGAAAAGAAACTCCAACAGATGCCTGAAAGTTTATCTGTTTTTGCAGATAGGGTAGCGAAAGGATACTATCTAAATATAAAGATTAAGAAAGATAAACTGGCAAGGTACGGCTTAACAACAAATGACGTTGAAAGGGTTATTCAAATGGCTATAGGAGGTATGCCTATTTCTACTATATATAAAGGATTAGAAAGATACCCTATACTGATAAGATTTCCCTATGACTATCGTACAAACATTGAAGCTATCAAAAATATAGTAATTCCAACCCCTTTAAATCGAGGAATTCCTCTCAAAGAGATAGCTAACGTTTACTACGCAGAAGCTCCAGCTGTAATAAAATCAGAAAAAGGGATGAAGGTTGTTTTTATATACATCACACCACAGCAAGGTATTACTCCTGAAGAGTACGTGAAAAAAGCAAAAGATGTTTTAAAGGATGTAAAATTACCTGCAGGATACTTTATGGAGTGGGCGGGGCAAAGCCAGTACTTACAACATGCAAAGGAAAGATTGAGATTTATAATACCTATAACTCTTCTCATCATATTCTTACTTATTTACATAACGTTTAAAGATGTAAAAAACACCATTATTGTGATGCTTTCGCTACCTTTTGCAACTCTTGGAGGATTGTGGTACCTAAACTACCTTAACTTTAATATGAGTATAGCTGTCGTTGTCGGATTTTTGGCTTTACTAGGAGTTGCTACAGAAACGGCAATAGTGATGCTAATTTACCTTGAAGATGCAGTAAAAAAACATCTAAAGCAGCATAAAAAACTAAATACCGAAAAGCTGAAGGAAGCAATATATGAAGGTGCAGTTTTAAGAGTAAGACCTAAAGTTATGACGGTTTTAACTATCCTCGCAGGGTTAATTCCACTGATGTATATAAACGGTGTAGGTTCCGAAGTAATGAAAAGGATTGCAGCTCCAATGATTGGTGGGGTAGTTTCTTCTGCAGTTCTAACGCTGATTATAATTCCTTCTGTGTATATGATTATTAAAAAGTGGGAATTAAAGAAGAAAGGATTATTCAATGATTAAAGGGGCAAAACGCCCCTGTTTTAAATTTATAGTACAGATTTTAAAGTATTAACTACTTCGTCGTAGTTTGGTTCTTCTGTGATTTCAGGAACGATTTGCTTGTAGCAAACTTTTCCTTCAGGGTCAACGATGAATACAGCTCTAGCTAAAATTCCTTTTAAAGCTCCTTCAGCTATTAAAACGCCGTACTTTTCCATATCTCTGTATCTGAAATCAGAACCTACAGCGATATTTCCGATGTTGAAAGACTCACAG
>JALUFA010000093.1 GCA_027052485.1 Hydrogenothermaceae bacterium | reverse complement strand
CTGTTCTACTATGTCTAAAAACTTTCGTAAGGTTTCTTCATCCCCTTCAGCCATAATTTCAACTGTTCCATCTGGATTGTTTTTTACCCATCCTTTTATACCAAGCTCATCTGCCACTTTCTTTGTGAAGTTTCTAAATCCGACCCCTTGAACTGTACCTGCAAGAACAACGTGTAGTAGCATTCTTTTCCCCATATAAAGTTTGATAAATTGGTGAGTAAATATTATATTACACAGATAAGATTAGTTTAAAATTAGGAGCCTCATGAGAGAAAGAGATTTACAGCTTTTAGAGTACGAAAAGTTTTTAGACGAGCTTGCCACCCTTACACCTAACGAAAAAACACAGGAAAAGATTAAAAATCTTAAGCCTTTAAAGGATGAAAAAGTTGTAAAAGATAAAGTTTCCCTGCAAGACAGTTTTTTAAAAATCTACGAGAAGGAAAGGTTTTTTCCACTGGGAGAGTACCCAGATATATCAAAGAGTTTGGAAATACTTAAAATTAGGGATAGTGTTCTTTCTCCTTTTGAGATTAGAAACATAGCTAACCTAATAAATATATCAAGGCAGATAAAAAAGTTTTTACAGGGAAAGATAGAAAAGGAGGACAGCCAGCTTTTAAACCTGTATAAAAACCTGTACTCCTCAAGGGAAACAGAGAGGATTATATACGACAGCATAGACGAGGCAGGTTTTGTAAAAGACAGTGCAAGTAGAGAGCTAGCAAAAATCCGTTCTCAGATAAAGGAAACAGAGAGAAAAATCATAAGCATACTAGAGAGCATCATCTACAGCCAAAAGTATGACGATATCATTCAGGAGAGAATCATCACCACACGGAGAAACAGATACGTTATACCTGTCAAAGAAAACTACTCCAGTAAGATAAAAGGGATTATCCACGACAGGTCATCTACAGGACACACAATTTTTCTAGAGCCTTTAAACATAGTTGAGCTTAACAACAAACTTTCAGACCTAAAAATTCAAGAACAGATTGAAGTAAGAAAGGTACTACAGTTTTTAACAGACATTCTTAGGACAAGGATAGGCGGTATTAGAAACGCTTTTAACGCAGTTGTTGAGTTTGATTACCTTTACACTGTAGCAAAGTACGCGCTAAAAGCAAACGCAAGATTCCCGGAAATAGGACAGGACTTTTACCTAAAAGAAGCGATACACCCTCTATTTGCACTACTAGAAAAACAGTTTGTACCTATAGACATAATTGTTGACAGAAAAAAAAGGGGGTTAGTCATTACAGGACCAAACACTGGAGGTAAAACCGTTGCATTAAAAACCGCCGGACTGTTCTCTCTGCTTGTGCAGACAGGTATTCCCGTTCCAGTAAGGGAAGACAGCAGGATACCTATCGTTGATGGTGTATTTGTTGATATTGGAGACTACCAGAGTATAGAGGCTAACCTCTCCACTTACTCATGGCACATAAGCAACATAAAAGACATTCTCTCAAAAGTTTCAGACAAAAGCTTGGTACTACTTGATGAGCTTATTCCGGGAACAGACCCAGATGAAGGTAGCGCTATAGGTATAGGCATATTAAAGTTTTTGAAAGGTAAAAACTCATTTGTTATAGCAACATCCCACTTTAAGCCAATAAAACTGTTTGCCCTTTCAGATGATTACTTTGAAGTTGCAGCGGTAGGTTTTGACAAAGAAAAACTAACCCCAACCTACCAAATCCACTACAAAACTATAGGCCAGAGTATGGCATTTTACATTGCCAGAAGACTAGGTTTTTACGAGGAGATACTAAAAGAGGCAGAAAAGTACCTCAGTAAAGAAAGCATACAGCTAGAAAAGGCCATTGAAGAGCTAGAAAAGTATAAGGTTTTTTATGACATTGAAAGCAGAAAGGTAGAGCAGCTAAGAAAACAACTAGAAGAAGAAAAGAGAAAGTATGAAAAACTCAATGCCGAACTTGAAGAACTCAAAAAGAAAAAGTGGAAAGAAAGCATTAAAGAGATAGAGCAGTTTGTAGACAGTATCAAAAAGGAAGGATACTCAATTATCCAAAACATCAAAGAAAATCCATCTGGCAGAGAGCTTGAAAGATTTATTAAAAAGGTAAAGACCGAAATCTCATCGGCTACGGTGGAGAAGGTCGAGCCAGAAAGGATAAACCTAGAGATTGGAGACAAGGTAAAAATAAAAGGAAAAAATACCGTTGGGGAAGTTGTTTCCGTTAGAGAGGACAGGGCAAACGTAAACTTCAACGGGATAAAAATCTGGGTTCCAATAAAAGATTTAGAGAGAATAGACGCTTCTAAAAGGGAAGAGAAAAAAACCAAGTTCCATGTAAGAAGAGAGAGAGTAAAGATTAAACCAGAGATAAACCTCATCGGCTTAACAAGGGACGAAGCTATAAAAAAACTGAGTGATTTTCTTGATAATGCTGTCCTTGAAGGGTACACCCACCTTAGGATTATCCATGGGTATGGTTCAGGTACCCTTAGAAAAGCTGTAAGGGAGTATCTAGACTCTGCACCTTACAACCTAGAGTACAAAGATGCAGAGTACCATGAAGGTGGCATGGGAGTTACAGTAGTAGATATCAAGTAAGGGGGTTAAACATTGAAAAAGATAAGAGTTGCCTTAGCGCAGATAAACCCTACTGTTGGAGATATAAAGGGAAACGCAGAAAAAATAAAGGATTACATAAAAAAGGCAGAGGAAAAACAGGCTGATATTGTTGTTTTCCCTGAGCTTGCGATAACCGGATATCCTCCAGAAGACCTTCTCTTTAAAGAGAATTTCATAAATGCAAATCTAAAGGCAATAGATGAAGTAGCAAAGTCCGTAAAGGATATTATTGCCGTAGTTGGCTTTGTTGATAAAGATGAAGATATATACAACGCTGCAGCTATAATCCATAACGGCGAGATAAAAGGTGTTTACCACAAACACCACCTACCAAACTACAGTGTTTTTGATGAGGTCAGATACTTTCAAAAAGGGAGGGATATAGTTCTTTTAAACGTAGAAGGTTATAAGATTGGCGTATCCATATGTGAAGACATCTGGTATCCAGAAAATCCCATCAACGTACAGGCTATAGAAGGAGCAGAGCTGATACTGAACCTAAATGCTTCCCCTTACACGGTTGGAAAAACAAAATACAGGGAGGAGATGCTAAAGGTTAGGGCTAAAGACAACCTTGTGGCAATTGCATACGTCAATATGGTTGGAGGACAGGACGAGCTGGTCTTTGACGGAAACAGTATGGTAGTTTTACCTGATGGCTCCTTTGAGGCAAAGGGAAAGGCTTTTGAAGAAGAGTTCATCATCGCAGATATTGACCTAGACCTGATTTTCAGAAAACAGCTAAAAGACAACAGACTTAGAAATCTCAGGGCAAAGTACAAAAGAAAAGAGAACGTTAAAGAGATACCTCTAGATTATAAGATTAAAGAAAAAACCAGCCCGCCTCCAGAGAAGATATTCTTAGATATGAGCCAAACTGAGGAGATATATAATGCGCTTGTTTTAGGGTTAAGAGATTACATACACAAAAACAACTTCCAGAAGGTGGTTTTAGGACTAAGTGGAGGCATTGATAGTTCTTTAGTAGCTGCGATTGCCGTAGATGCCCTCGGAGCAGAAAACGTTAAAGGTGTGCTAATGCCTTCCCAGTTTACCTCAAAAGAGAGCATTGAAGATGCAAACGAGCTTGCAAAAAACCTAGGAATAGAAACCTTTACAATACCGATAACAGAGGTGTTTGAAAAGTACATGGAGGTATTATCCCCTATTTTTAAAGGAAGAGAGTGGGACACAACCGAAGAAAACCTTCAGGCACGGATAAGAGGAAACTACCTAATGGCACTATCAAACAAGTTTGGATGGATAGTTCTAGCAACAGGGAACAAGTCAGAGATGAGCGTTGGGTACTCAACCCTTTATGGAGATATGGTTGGTGGATTTGCGGTGATAAAAGACGTATATAAAACAAAGGTTTACGAACTTGCCGAGTATAGGAACTCTATATCGCCAGTTATTCCGCAGAGGGTTTTAGAAAAACCACCATCTGCAGAGCTAAGGCCGGAACAAAAAGACGAAGATGAACTGCCCCCTTACCACATATTAGACGAGATTTTACAGCTTTACATAGAAGAAGACCTGTCTCCTGAAGAGATTGTAAACATGGGGTTTGATAAGGCTACCGTAAGAAAGGTTGTAAGAATGGTAGATGCAAACGAGTACAAGCGCCGTCAAGCACCGATAGGAATAAAAATAACAGAAAAAGCCTTCGGTAAGGATAGAAGGATGCCAATAACAAACAAGTTTAACGGTTAACGTATATATCTAAAATAACAATAAGCATGTAGAGGATACTAACGTACCCATTAATCGTGAAGAAGGCAACGTTAATCTTCGAAAGGTCGTTTTCTTTTATAAGGGAGTGTTCGTAAACCAAAAATGCAGCAAGTATAAATAGGCCTGTATAGTAAATCCATCCAAGGCCTGCTGCTACACCTGTTAGTATTAAGAAAACTAACGTTAAAAAGTGAAACAGCCTAGCGAGCATCAAAGCCTTTTTTACCCCGTATCTGGAAGGTATAGAGTGAAGACCTACTTTCCTATCAAACTCTATGTCCTGAAGGGCATACAGTATATCAAAGCCAGAAACCCAAAATGCCATCCCAAGTCCTAAAAACACAGCTTCAGGTAGGACTTTTCCCTTTAATGCTATACTAACAGCAACAGGTATGAGAAAGTAAACGCCTCCTAAAATCAGATGGACGAAGTTTGTAAATCTCTTTCCCAGAGGATATATAACAAGCATTAAAATAGCCACTGGAGACAGGTAAAAGGCCAGTTTGTTAAGCTCATAGGCGGCAAAGACCAGAACAAGGGATGAAAAGACGGCTAATGCCAAAATCTCAGCAGGTTTTACCACTCCCTTAACCGACGCCCAGTTTTGGGAGCGGGGGTTTAGTTTATCAAAAGGAAGGTCAAAAAAACGGTTAAACGCCATTCCTGCCGTTCTACCTGCAACAAGTGCAACGACAATCCAGAAAATCTTGTCTAGCGGAGGAACCCCCTTTTCAACGATAAAAATTGCCGCAATTCCAAAGGGAAGGGCAAAAATTGTGTGTTCGAACTTTACCAGTTCAAGGTAGTATTTAATCTTTTTTATCATCTTTTAGCTTCTCTATAAGCTGAGTTAGTGAGTCGACTATAAGGTCTGGGGAAAAGTCTGGTGGTAGGTCTTCAAGCTTGTACTTACCGGTTGTTATAAATATTGTTTTTAAGCCAAGCTTTGAAAACGGAATAAGGTCAGTAAATATATCATCGCTTATAATCCAGATTTCTTCATTCTTTGGAAACTCTTCTAAAAGGTACTTATTGTAATATGGACTGTTTTTACCAAAGTGTATCCACTCTTTTTTTGTAGCGTACGCAAACATCTGGGCTACAGAGCCTACCCCCGGAAACAGGAGACCATCGTCGTCCTTTGTTATTAGATTTGCGTTTAACGCCAAAATCTGTGCGTTGCTTTCTTTTATCGCCGTTGTGGCTATTTTCATCTTTTTAAAGTTAAAGTCCTTATCTTGCCCTATTACAACAGCATCTACATTTGTATCTTCTGAAACTTTTTTACCTAAACTTGTAAGGTAGTTTTTCAGATTTTGATTTCCAATTACAAAAACCTTAGAGATATCCTTTTCTATTAGATATTCAGGAAGGACAACTAGAGGAGTTATAACCTCGTTTCTTTTTACCTTTATACCGTTTTGGTTGAGCCTTTCTACAAGCTGGTCTGGAGAGTACAGTGAGTTGTTCGTTGCTATTTTAAACTTAACGTTGTTTTTTCTTAAGAACTCAATAAACGCCGGTGTATCCTCAAAGGGAGTTAGATTTTTGTCTTTTGTTAAAACACCATCAATGTCTATTATGAGATTTTTTATCATTCAACCCTACCTGTTTAACGTTTCATCTATCCAGCTTAAATAGTCTTTAGAGCCTAACACTATAGGCATTGCTATAATCTCGGGAACCGTGTATGGGTGCAGCTCTTTTACTCGGTTTTCTAATTTTTCAAAAACGTCTTTTCTCGTCTTGATTATAAGCAGGTGTTCGGTGTCATCTTCTATATTTCCCTGCCAAAAGTAAATAGAGTTTATCTGGGATGTGATGTTTACACATGCGGCAAGCTTTTCTTCAACAAGAGTCTTAGCAATTTTCTTTCCAGTTTCAAAATCCGGGACTGTAATGTATACAACAATATAATCCATATTATACTCTCCCACTTTTAGCGATATATAATATTATATTCAACTATATAACCTTGGAGCTTTAAGAGTTTGCAGATAAGAGGCAAAAAGTTAGAGGTTTTAATTCCCCACTCAGATATTCAGCAAAAGGTTAAACAGCTTGCAGACCATATAAAAAACGACTTTCAAGGTGAAAAAATCTTAGCTGTAGGTATCCTAAAAGGTTCATTTATGTTCTTTGCAGACCTTGTAAGGGAACTTGGAGAAGGGGTTTACGTAGATTTTATGCAGGTTTCCTCCTACAAAGATGGAATGGAAAGCAGCGGAGAGCTAACCTTTATCAAAGACTTATCCCAAGACATATCAGGCAAAAACGTTCTTATCATTGATGATATTATCGACACAGGCTATACCCTGAAAAAACTCGTTGAAACGTTAAAAGATAGAAATCCAAAAAGTTTAAAAACATGTGTCCTTTTAGATAAAAAAGAGCGTAGAAAGGTTGAGTACTCTCCTGATTATATAGGTTTTGAGATTCCAGATAAGTTTGTTGTTGGATACGGTTTAGACTGGGCTGAAGAGGGAAGAACCTTAAAGGATATATATTGCGTTTTAGACTAAAAACTACTATTTTAATAGTAATCATTACTAATAAGAGGGTTCTAGATGAGAAAACTAATAGTGTTTGATACAACATTGAGAGATGGAGAGCAAGCTCCAGGCTTTTCTATGACAATGGAAGAAAAGGTGACAATGGCAAAACAACTAGAAAAGCTTGGAGTAGATGTTATAGAGGCTGGTTTTGCAGCGGCATCTAAAGGAGACTTTGAAGCGGTAAAAGCTGTTGCATCAGAGGTAAAAGACTCTACCGTCTGCTCCCTTGCTAGGGCTTTACACTCAGATATAGAAAAGGCAGGAGAGGCACTTGCACCAGCAGAGAGAAAGAGAATTCATACATTCATAGCAACCTCTCCCATCCACATGGAGTTTAAACTAAAAATGTCGCCAGATGAAGTTTTGGAAAGGGCAGTTGATGCTGTAAAGTTTGCAAGAAACTTCACCGACGATGTGGAGTTTTCAGCAGAGGATGCCGTAAGGTCTGAAAGGGAGTTTCTGTTTAGGGTTTTTGAGGCTGTGATAGCTGCTGGGGCAAAAACCATAAACGTCCCTGACACTGTAGGATATGCAATGCCAGACGAGTTTGGGGAACTTATAAAGGACATACTAAACAACGTACCTAACATCGACCAGGCAGTTATAAGCGTACACTGCCATAACGACCTAGGCCTAGCTGTTGCAAACTCTCTATCGGCAGTTAAAAACGGTGCAGGTCAGGTTCATGCCACAATAAATGGTATTGGAGAAAGGGCAGGAAACGCAGCTTTAGAAGAAGTGGTAATGGCTATAAAGGTTAGAAAAGATTACTTTAAAGATATTTACACAGACATAAACACAAAAGAAATCTATAAGACAAGCAGGCTCCTATGTCGTTTAACTGGTAGTTTCGTACAACCAAACAAGGCGATTGTAGGAGATAACGCATTCGCCCATGAGGCAGGTATCCACCAGCACGGATTACTAGCAAAAAGAGAAACCTATGAGATTATGAGAGCTGAAGATGTTGGCGTTCCTTCATCTAAGATTGTTTTAGGAAAACACAGTGGTAGACATGCATTTAAAACCAGACTTGAAGAGCTTGGCTACAAAAACCTATCTAATGAGGAGATAGACAAACTGTTTGCTAAGTTTAAAGAACTGGCTGACAAAAAGAAAGAAGTATTTGACGAAGATATAGAGGCGCTTATATTTGATGAGCTGTTTAAGTCGTATGAAGAGGCAAAACTTCTCCAGTATCAGGTTATGACAGGGGACAATGCAATACCAACGGCTACAGTAAAGGTAAATGTTAACGGCGAGGAAAAAATTGCTACATCTTACGGTGATGGACCTATCGACAGCGCACTAAGGGCTTTAGAAAAAGCTTTAGATGTTAAAAGCAGACTGAAAGATTACACAATCCGTTCCCTAAGCCATGGAAAAGACGCTATGGGAGAAGTAAGGGTTATCGTTTCCTTTGATGGTAATGAAGTCTCAGGAAAAGGAATATCAACCGACATTATAGAGGCTTCTTTAAAGGCATACTTAGATGCCTATAACAGATATACGGCTAGAAAAGCCTTTTTAGAAAAGAAAATAAACGAAAGTATCTAATGAGGTTTACCAATGTCAGATAAACAGGTTTATATATACGACACAACCTTAAGAGACGGAACCCAGGCAGAGGGAGTTTCCGTTTCTGTAGAGGATAAACTCAAGATTACAGAAAAGCTTGACGACTTTGGCGTTCACTATATAGAAGGAGGATGGCCGGGTTCAAACCCAAAAGACGATAAGTACTTTGAAGAAGTAAAAAAACTAAATCTGAAAAACTCAAAAATAGCTGCCTTTGGCTCAACGAGAAGGGCTTATATGAGCGTAGAGGAAGACCCGTTAATTCAAAATCTGATAAAAGCTGAAACACCAGTTATAACTATATTTGGAAAAGCTTGGGACTTGCACGTAGAGCTTGCATTAAAAACCTCATTAGAAAAAAACCTTGAGATGGTTTTTGACTCAGTTTCCTACCTTAAAAAGTACGTAGATGAGGTTGTTTTTATTGGAGAACACTTTTTTGACGGATACAAGTCTAACCCTGACTATGCTTTTAAAGTCTTAAAAACTGCTGAAGAGGCAGGAGCAGACTTTTTAGTGCTTGCCGACACAAACGGTGGAACACTGCCAAACGAGATAGAAAGGACAATAAGAGAGATAAAAGAAAGGGGTATAAGCCAAAAACTTGGCATCCACGCCCATAACGACAGTGATACAGCGGTATGGAACTCTATAGTAGCCGTGCTAAACGGTGCAGTTCAGGTACATGGAACAATAAACGGTTTTGGTGAAAGGTGCGGAAATGCAAACCTGTGTTCTATTATTCCAAACCTAACTTTAAAACTTGGATATAAAACTGTACCAGAAGAAAATCTTAGAAAGCTAAAAGAGGTTTCAAACTTTGTAGCAGACATTGTAAACCTTCCCGTTCCAAAGAACATGCCTTACGTTGGGGATAGTGCTTTCGCCCACAAAGGCGGCGTCCACGCTTCTGCTGTGCTTAAAAACTCAAGACTTTACGAGCATATAGACCCTGAGCTTGTAGGAAACAAGAGAAAGGTTCTCGTTTCTGACCTTGCAGGAAAATCAAACATCATCTACAAGGCAAAAGAGTTTGGGCTTGAGATAGACGAAAAAGACCCACGTATCCAAGAGCTGATAAAACATATAAAAGAGCTTGAAAACTACGGATACCACTTTGAAGCAGCAGAAGCCTCCTTAGAACTTCTCATAAGAAAGTACCTTGATAAACTACCAAAATACTTTGACCTTGATGCTTACAGAGTGCTAATAGCCAGAAGGTACACAGATAAAACGCCTATATCTGAAGCTACGGTGCGTATCAGAATGAACGACCAGTACGAACATACAGCATCCTTAGGTAGTGGCCCAGTTAACGCGCTGGATAGAGCATTAAAAAAAGCGCTTATTTCAAAGTACCCGTCCTTAGCTGAGGTTGAGCTTATAGATTATAAAGTTAGAATTGTTAACGAAAGTAGTGGAACGTCTGCAAAGATACGGGTTCTTATAGAAAGTACAGACCATAAGAGACGCTGGGGAACTGTAGGAGTTTCAGACAACGTAATAGAGGCATCATGGCAGGCCATAGTTGATAGCTTCATATACAAACTTGTAAAAGACAACGTGGAGCCGGTTGTAGAATGAAAGCAGTTATCCAGAGGGTATTAAACTCAAAAGTTGAGGTGGGTGGTAAAACTGTTGGCGAGATTGGAAAGGGACTAAACATTCTGGTTGGGATTGAAAAAGGAGACACCGAAGAGGATATAAAAAAGGCTGTTAACAAAATCGTAAACCTGAGGATTTTTGAAGATGAAAAAGGTAAAATGAACCTCTCTGTAAAGGATATAGAAGGGGAGGTTCTGGTTGTATCCCAGTTTACACTAGCCGGAAATATAAAAAAGGGTAGAAGGCCGAGTTTTGAAAACGCCGAAAGACCAGAGAGGGCTAAGGAGCTTTATGAGTTTTTTGTAAAAGAGATGTCAAAAGAAGTTCCAACCCAAACAGGTATATTCGCTGCTGATATGAAAGTTTTTATACTAAACGACGGTCCTGTAACCTTTATAGTGGACTCAAAGCAGTTATAAAACCTTCTTTAACTTCTCAACAAGCTTTCTTACTGCCTTCCCCCTGTGGGAGATTTTATTTTTCTCTTCTGGGGTTAGCTGCGCCATAGTTTTCTCATAACCTTCAGGCTGAAAAACAGGGTCGTACCCAAATCCACCTTCTCCTTTAGGTTCTTCAGTGATTACACCTTCACAGTACCCTTCAGCCCATAAGCCAAAGTCATCAGGGGAGTAAAACACAACATTACTAACAAAACGGGCTTTACGGTTTGATACCCCTTCCATTAAGCGTAAAAGTTTCTTTATGTTTGCCTTATCTTTTGAGTCTAAAACTTCCTCTTTTCCGCCAAAGTCTATATCGTAGAAACGTGCAGAGTAAACCCCCGGATACCCGTTTAAAACCTCAACCTCAAGTCCAGCATCCTCGGCTATTACAGGCAGATTGTAAAACTTTGCGTACTCTTTAGCCTTTTTTATGGCATTTTCTAAAAACGTTTGTTTATCTTCTTCTACTTCAAACTTTTCTTCCATATCATCTAAAGACAAAACCTCAATACCAAAAGGTTCTAGAAGCTGTTTAAACTCCTTAAGTTTCCCTTTGTTGGTGGTCGCAACAAGTATCCTCATAAAATCTCCCTGTAAAAGTTTATGTGAAGTTCTGGGAAGTGGCTTTCTATAAATGAAATGATGGTGTCAAGTTGTTTATCAGTCTGTCCTCTGTCTGGGGAAACCAGAACAACGGCAACCTGTGCCGACTGCCATAAATCCTGATTTCCAACTTCAGCAACAGAAACGTTAAACTTTGAACGAAGCTTCTCTTTTAGAGAACGTATATACATACGCTTTTCTTTTAAAGAGCCAGCATCAGGTATGTAAATCTCTAAAAGAAGACTTCCTATAAACATACTTTTAATTTATCACCACTCAAATCTCAAATGCAAATAGTACTTTGCCCTGATATCAGGAAGGACTATCTTCAAATCCTGTGGCTCATTTGTTCTGATTATGTACTTATTTTTGTCTTTTATAATGACTTCCTCCTGGGAAGGTACCCTGAATTTAAACTTGCCTTTCCTTGTTTTAAATACGATAATCCGTCCATCATACCAGAATGGAATATCAACCTTTTGGTCGAAGGAGAAAATCCCTTTTTTCTTTCTAAAGAGAAGG
Source organism: Hydrogenothermaceae bacterium (assembly GCA_027052485.1). Lineage (GTDB taxonomy): Bacteria > Aquificota > Aquificia > Aquificales > Hydrogenothermaceae > Hydrogenothermus. The sequence continues at coordinate 566 of JALUFA010000093.1, read as the reverse complement.
TGCAGTATATAAATGTGTCTGTCTACTTTTTCTATATAATAGTTTTCAAGTCTGTACCTACCATCTGCAAATCCACCTACAGGATTAAACTCACCAAAACTGTCTTTCAATAAAGTAAAAGGCTGGGTCTGGCTTTCCTCCTCTTTAAAAAACTCCCTCAGTTGGTCTTTAGTGTAAACCTCTGCGGCGTTTAAGCCTGAAATCATTAGCAAAAAAGTTAGGACTGCTGCTGCGCCTCGAATAAGCATAAAAAATCCTCAAGTTTAAGGTCTTCTACCCTAAGTTTAGGGTCAATACCACACTTTAGCAACACATTTTCATCAATTTTTTTTCTAAGCATCTTCCTTTTTTGGGAGAAAAGCCCTGACACAAAGTTTTTAAACTTTTTTCTATCCACTTGGGGAATGTTTTTTTTAGGCGTCATCTTCACAACAGCTGAGGTTACCTTTGGAGGGGGTGAGAAGAACCTAGCAGGTACACTCATCACATACTCAACATCGTAAAAGGTCTGTATAAAAACAGACAAAAACGTGTAGCTCTTGCTGCCAGGTTTTGCTATAAGCTTC
>JALUFA010000092.1 GCA_027052485.1 Hydrogenothermaceae bacterium | reverse complement strand
CCCTAGAGTTAAAGCTAAAAGTTCTCCATCGGAAAGCTTATCTATGCCAAGTTTTAAAGCCTTTTCTCTTGGCAGTAAGTCCTCTGGCAGTTCTTTTATCTTTTTCTTATACAAAAATTTTTCAAATTCCATAGACTTAACCTTTTTGTCGTCCTAAATAACAATTTTACAACTTTTGTGGAAAGCTGATATTATAAATATTCCAAAATCTGAAATTCTGAGGTTAATTATTGAAAATAGCAGTAGCAGGAGCAGGATACGTAGGACTTTCAAACGCCGTACTTCTAGCCCAGAACCATGAGGTTGTTTTAAAGGATATAGACCCTACAAAAGTAGAAAAGATAAACAAAAAACAATCACCGATTATTGATAAAGACATTCAGCATTACCTTAAGGAAAAAAAGTTAAACCTCAAAGCTACACTAGACCCAGTAGAGGCATACAAAGGGGCAAAGTACGTAATCGTTGCAACACCTACAGACTACGACCCAATAACAAACTACTTCAACACTAAATCTGTAGAAAGTGTAATCAAAGAAGTTTTAGAAATAAACCCGGATGCTATCATTGTTATAAAATCCACAATTCCCATCGGATACACAGAAAAACTGAAAAAAAAGTTTAAAACCGAAAACATTATTTTCTCCCCAGAGTTTTTGAGAGAAGGAAAAGCTCTGTATGATAATCTCTACCCATCAAGAATAGTCGTTGGTGAAAAGTCAGAAAGGGCAAAAGAGTTTGCAAACCTTTTAATAGAGGGAGCTATAAAAAAAGACGTCCCCGTTGTTTATACAGGCTCAACAGAGGCAGAAAGTATAAAACTGTTTGCGAACACATACCTTGCAATGAGAGTTGCCTTTTTCAACGAGTTAGACACCTTTGCAGAGATACACAACCTCAACGCAAAAGAGCTTATTACAGGTGTGTGTCTAGACCCTAGAATAGGTATGCACTACAATAATCCATCTTTTGGCTACGGTGGGTACTGCCTACCTAAAGACACAAAACAACTCTTAGCCAACTACATGGAAAAAAACATTCCCCACTACCTTATAAAGGCAACTGTAGAGTCAAACATAGCAAGGAAGTACTTTATAGCCCAGCAGATACTAAAGAAAAATCCAAAAGTTGTAGGTGTCTACAGACTAACAATGAAATCTGACTCGGATAACTTCAGAGAGTCTGCTGTTCTTGACATCATAAACTATCTAAAGGCAAACGATGTAAAGGTTATCATATATGAACCTTTATTAAATAAAGACACCTTTGAAGACAGTCCAGTTGTTAACGACCTTAATACCTTTAAGTCCCTTTCAGACCTTATTGTTGCAAACAGGTATAACGATGAGCTAGATGATGTAAAAGAAAAAGTTTACACTAGAGATATATTTAGAAATGGATAAATCCCCAAAAGGAGTCAGCAATGAGCTTAAAAGTGTATAACACTTTAACAGCAAAAGAAGAAGAGTTTGTTCCTATAAATCCAGGTCAGGTAAAAATATACGTTTGTGGCGTGACAGTTTACGACGTAAACCATGTAGGCCACGGAAGAAGTTTAATTGTATTTGATATGATAAGAAGATACCTAAGGTACTTAGGATACAACGTTACCTTTGTAAGAAATTTCACTGACGTTGACGACAAGATAATAAACAGGGCAAAAAATGAGTGCCTCCCGTTTACGGTAATAGCAGACAGATACATAAAGTCCTACTACGAAGATGCAGAAAACTTTAAGATAGAACCTGCAGATATTGAACCTAGGGTAACAACCCATATCCCAGATATTATTTCCTTTATAGAAAAACTAGTAGAAAAAGGCTATGCCTATGAAGTTGATGGAGATGTGTACTTTTCTGTAAGAAAGTTTAAAGATTATGGAAAACTCTCAAAGAGAAGTATTGACGAGCTTATAGCAGGAGCAAGGGTAGAGCCTGGAGAAAAAAAGAAAGACCCGTTAGACTTTGCTCTTTGGAAAGCCTCAAAGGCTGGAGAGCCTGCATGGGACTCACCTTGGGGAAAAGGTCGCCCAGGATGGCATACAGAGTGTTGTGCTATGATTTTTAAACATCTTGGAGAAACTATAGATATCCACGGTGGAGGGTTAGACCTTACATTTCCACACCACGAAAATGAACTAGCACAGGCAGAGGCACTTACAGACAGACCTTTTGCCAAATACTGGATACACAACGGTTTAGTTACCGTTAACGGTCAAAAAATGTCAAAATCCCTAGGAAACTACATAACCCTAAAAGAGATTTATGAAAAGTACCATCCTGACGTTTTAAGACTGTTGGTACTATCTGTCCATTACAGAAGCCCACTAGACTTCTCATGGGATAAACTGGAAGAAACAAAAAAAGCCTATGACAGACTAAAAAATGCAATAGAAGAAGTAGATATACTTGAAAAACTTCCTGAAAATCCCGAGTTTGAAGGGCATCTTTACGACGCAGTGACAAAGGCAGAGCAAGACTTTTACGCAGCCATGAGTGATGATTTTAACACCCCAGAAGCATTTGCAGCCCTTTACGGGTTGGTTAGAGAGATGAATATCCTAAAGGATAAGGCTGTAAAAGAAGGAGGAATTTCAAAAAAAGCCCTTCAATCTTACAAAGACGCTGCAGACCTAATCTACAAAACAACAAGAGATATATTTGGTTTCTTTGACAGCTTAAAACCGTGCACCTCTGTAGAAGAAGTAAAACAGATAGAACAAGAAAAATCCCAGATAGACGAAGAGCTTATTGAGCTCTTAATAGATGTTAGAAACAAAGCTAGAAAGAATAAGAACTTTGAAATAGCCGATTACATAAGAGACACACTAAAAGAAAAGGGAATAGTACTGGAAGACACGCCAGTAGGTACTAAATGGAAAAAAGGGTAAATGAGTAAAATAGCGGCAAAGGTTTTTAACTCTGTTTCTAAGCGCTATGACTCTTTTTTAAACAGATTTACCTTTGGGCTTATTCATAAATGGCAAAATGACCTGATTGATAAGACTCCTCTAGGAAACATCATAGTTGATGTTGGGACAGGAACAGGAGAGATAGTAAAAAAAGCTTTGGAAAAATCACCAAACTCAACAGTTATAGGTATTGATGTTGCCAAAGAAATGGTAAAACAGGCAAAGAAAAAAAACCCTAACGCCTTTTTCCTTATTGCAGATGCAACAAATCTGCCTATTAAGGAAAGAAAAGTAGATAATCTGATTTTTTCGTTAACGTACAGACACATACAATCTCAGCGTCTCCTTGATGAAATAGAAAGAGTACTAAAAAAAGGTGGAACCGTATCTATCCTTGATATTCCAAAACCACCATCTTTTCTTTATCACTTTACAGTTTTCTTTATGGATAAGGTCTTCAGAAAAATTGGAGAAAAAGTTTTTTCAAAAGAAGAGTACGACTACTTTTTACACAGCATAAAGTTTGCTCCTTCGTTTGAGGATGTTAGACAAACATTTTTACAGAGAAATTTTAAATGAAGAAAAGTTAAATAATGTAAACTCAAGATTTTTTGTGAGTTTGCTGTAGATTTGGGTGTTTGGGCGAAGAAGGCTACGAGTAGTAGCTGA
>JALUFA010000091.1 GCA_027052485.1 Hydrogenothermaceae bacterium | reverse complement strand
CATATTCGTTGATTAGATTCAATACATCATTTTTATACAAAATGAGTCCTTTTAGTATGATTTTTTCAGTGGTTGAAAGATGGTTTTCTAAAATTAGAGGATTTTCTTCATTGTGAGTTCTTAAAGTACTGCGGTACTTCTTCATCTCTTCAGTTAAAAGCTCAAATGGAATTTTACTGATGTTTGAAAGCTTGTTTAGGTACTCTCCAACTAAAAGTTTGTCTTCTGCTGTTGATATTAGGTCTAAGATTATAGAGATGAGTTTTTTCTTTTTTTCTGGTGAGGTAGCTTCTTGTAGACGCTCAAGGAGAAAGTCCAGTATTGGTTTTGCCGTTTGTATGTGGTCTTTTAGTTGTTTACTGTCTGTTCTTGCAAGCTCGTCTGGGTCTTTGCCACCTTCTATTGGTTTGTAGAAAACTTGCATTCCGTATGCGAAGCATATTTTGGCTGCCGTTAAAGCTGCTTTTTTTCCCGCCTTATCCGCATCAAACAAAATATAAACCTTATCTGTAAATTTTTTCAGTAGTTTTGCCTGATTTTGGGTAAAGCCTGTTCCCAAAGATGCAACAAAGTTCTTAAAACCTACCTGATGGGGAGAGATAACATCAAAGTAGCCTTCTACAAGAACTGCGTAGCCTTCTTCTTTTATACTTTCCTTTCCTTCATACAGACCATATAGGGTTTGTCCCTTATGGTATACATCTGTATCTGGAGAGTTTAGATACTTTGGAGAAATTCCATCCTTTAAAGCTCTACCGCCAAAGGCAATGACTCTTCCTTGAATATCTTTTATTGGGAATATTACCCTCCCTGCAAAGTAATCGTATCCGTTTGAGGACAAAACCCCAGCTTTTTTTAGTATTTCTGTATCAATCCCTTTTTCCCTTGCAAAATCTACAACAGCATTTTTGTCTGGTGAGTATCCAATATCAAACTTATCAATTGTTGAAGGTAAAATTCCCCTCTCTACTAAGTACTTTCTCGGTTCTGGATGTTTTTTTAGCTGTTCTTTGTAAAATCTTGAGATTTCCTGCAGAACGTTAAAAATCTTCTTTTTGCTTTTTTCTTTTTCTGAGTTGGTGTATTTAAGCTGGATACCGTACCTTTCTGCCAGCTTTTCTATCGCCTGGGCGTAGGATAGCCCCTCATACTCCATAAGAAATGAGATGGCATTTCCACTTTTTCCACAACCAAAACATTTCCAGATGTTCTTTTGTGGAGATACGTAAAAGGATGGGGTTTTTTCGTTATGGAAAGGACACAGTGCACTGTAGGAACTTCCAACTTTTTTTAGGTCAAGGTACTCACTTATAACATCGTAAACGTTTGCTATAGACTTAACTTCTTCTATGCTTTCTGGCAGAATTGCCAATCAAAACCTCAGGTATGTTTTTTAGCGCAAATAAATATAACGAAAATTTTCTATTTATCAATGATGATAATGTTATAATTTTTATTGCTACTAAACTGTGTGGTGTAGGTCTTGGGATTAGAAATAAAAGGAATAACAATTCCCGCTTTAATGGTTAAGCTGGATAACAGTATAACATTTGAAGAAAACCTGAAAATTTTAGAAGAAAAGTTAGCATCGGCTTTTTTTAAAGATTCTGTTGTTGTAATAGATTATGACAATATTGAGCTTACCGAAGATGAAAAATCTCAGCTAGAAAACCTCATAAAGAAGTATAACTCTCGGGTTTTGGGGTATCACCGTAAGGAAAAGGAAGAGAAAAAAGATAATTTACCTGAGATAAAGGTAAAATCGGCACTAAAAATAATCAATAAAACCCTTAGAAGCGGTCAGACGGTTGAGTACGACGGAGACATTCTCATTCTTGGAGATGTAAACCCTGATGCGTATGTTATAGCCTCTGGCAATATCATTGTTATGGGTGCATTAAGGGGTATAGCCCATGCAGGGGCAAACGGGGACGAAACGGCCACAATAACGGCGTTAAAACTTATGCCCCAGCAACTTAGAATAGCAGGTTATATAAGCCGTTCTCCAGATGTTGTTGAGGAACCAGAATCTCCAGAGAGGGCTTACATAGATAATAATCAGATATACATAGAAGAAATTAAGTAATGAAGGAGACAGGATGGGTAGAGTTATCGTTGTAACTTCTGGAAAGGGAGGAGTTGGCAAAACCACCGTAACGGCAAATGTTGCTACAGCTTTAGCTAAAATGGGTAAAAAGGTTCTTGCTATAGATGCAGATATCGGCCTTAGAAATCTAGACATGATTTTAGGGTTAGAAAACCGTATCGTTTACGATATTGTTGATGTGGTTGAAGGTAGAGTTTCTCCTGAAAAAGCGTTTGTGAAAGATAAAAGAGGTTTGCCACTTTACCTACTTCCTGCAGCTCAGACAAAGGACAAAGATGCGGTAAAACCACATCAGATGGAAGAGATAGTAAGTCAGGTTAAAGACAGTTTTGATTACATATTTATTGACTCACCAGCGGGAATAGAAGGAGGATTTAAGACAGCAGCAACTCCTGCAGAAGAGGCACTTGTGGTAACAAACCCTGAGGTTTCATCTGTAAGAGATGCCGACAGGATAATAGGTCTATTAGACAATATGGGAAAATCAAAAATAAGACTGGTAATCAACAGAATAAGGCCTCATCAAGTAAAAAAAGGTGAGATGCTCTCTGTGGAAGATATAGAGGAAATCCTGCAGATACCAAAAATAGGTATCGTTCCAGATGAAGAGAAAATGGTTGATTTTACAAACAAAGGTGAGCCAATAGTTTTAGAAGAGAAAAAGTACAAGGCTGCAAAGGCTTTAATGAATATAGCTAGAAGGCTTGAAGGTGAAAGCGTTCCATTTGACGAACTAGAAGAGAAAAAAGGCTTTTTACGCTGGCTACTTGGAGGGTGATAGTGGGGTTATTTGATTTCTTTAAGAGTAATAAAAGCTCAAAGGTTGCCAAAGACAGGCTAAAAATTGTTCTTGAGTATGAACGAAAAGGTTTACCTCCTAACTTTGCTGCGTTAATACAGGAAGATTTAAAGCAGGTCTTTTCAAAGTACAAACAGTTTGACGCTCAAAACATTGAAGTTGATATGACAAGAGAAAATGGCAGAGAACAACTATGGATAAGCATTCCTTTTAAGGATTAATGGATGGAAGATAAAATTACTGTAGCCTTGCCTAAAGGAAGACTGTTCGACCAGACGGTAAACCTGTTTGTTAAGTCCAGCATACTACCAAAACCACTAAAACCTGAAAGCCGTAAACTTATCGTTGAGGATGATAAATTTAGATTTCTCGTAGTTAGGGCTAAGGACGTTCCCACTTACGTTGAGTTTGGAGTTGCAGATATTGGCGTTGTTGGGGATGATGTCTTTTTAGAGGCAAAACCTGACGTTTACAGACCGGTAGACCTTAAGATAGGAGCATGCCAGATTGTTGTAGCTGGTCTTCCTGAAAATAGGGAGCTTTACTTTTCAAACCCCTCTTACCTAAAGATAGCAACGAAGTATCCAAACATTGCAAAAGAGTTTTTCAAATCAAAGGGAATAAAGGTTGATATTATAGAGCTGTACGGTTCTATAGAGCTGGCACCTCTTTTAGGCCTTGCCGATTTTATCGTTGATATTGTAGAAACAGGTACAACCCTTAGGGAAAACGGGCTTGTTGTTATTGAGCCTATAATGCCTTCATCTGCAAAACTGATAGTCAATAGGGCAAGCTACAAAGTTCAAAATCAGCAGATAAAAAATATAATAAAACAGTTAGAAGAGACAGTATGCTAAAGATAAAACCTGTTATTTTAGCAGCTGGAAAAGGAACAAGGTTTAAGTCAAAGAAGCCAAAAGTTATCCATAAAATCCTCGGAAAACCAATGCTATGGTATGTTATAAATGCTGTCTCTCCTTTAGCTTTAGACGATGTTATTGTTGTGGTTGGTAATCAAAGAGAATTAGTGATAGAAGAAGTCAAGAAGTTCTGCAAAAACTGTAAATTTGCATACCAGAAAGAACAACTTGGAACTGCAGATGCCGTACTCTCTTCTTACGAGTACTGGAAGAATTTTGATGGGTACATCATCATCATCAATGGAGATACACCGCTTATAACCAGTGAGACCCTAAAAAAGGCCACCGAGTACCTAGAAAAATTGGTTAACTACTCCCAAAAGAGGAAAAAAGACCTTCATATAGATGAAGATATTGCTGGGATAATCCTAACAACAAAAGTTGATAACCCTTATGGTTATGGAAGAATTGTTAAAGATAAAGGCGGGGTTATCCAGAAAATCGTTGAGGAAAAGGATGCCTCATTTGAGGAAAAGAAAATAAATGAGATAAACAGTGGTATATACCTTGTTTACGCACCTTATCTGGCACAGGCTCTAAAAAAGATTTCTAACGATAACGCTCAAGGAGAGTACTACCTTACAGATATAGTTGAAGTGCTAAACCAAGAGGATAAAAAGTTTTACCCGTACTATGTAGAAAACCCTCAGGAACTTGAGGGAGTAAACGACAGATGGCAGCTTTCAAAGGCTGAAAAGATATTACAGGAGAGGATACTAAAGCAACACGCTTTAAATGGAGTATCTATCCATAATCCTTCCACCGTTTACATAGAACCTGACGTTAAGATAGAACAGGACGTTGAAATCTTTCAGGGGTGCTCTTTAAAGGGAAACACAGTTATAGGTGAAGATACGGTTATTCATGAAAATTGCGTAATCTCAAACAGCGTAATAGCTAATGGTGTAGAGATTTTGCCAAACAGTGTTATTGAGGATAGTACCATAGAAGAGAAGGCTCAAATCGGACCATTTGCCCGCATTAGAAATAATGCTAAAGTAGGAAAAAACGTTTCCATAGGAAACTTTGTAGAGGTTAAAAACTCAATCATTGATGAAAGCACAGCTGCCAAACATCTAACTTACCTTGGTGATGCCGAGATTGGAAAGAATGTAAACATTGGAGCAGGGACAATAACCTGCAACTACGATGGAGTAAACAAACACAAAACTGTGATAAAAGACAACGCGTTTATAGGAAGCGATACGATGCTCGTTGCTCCAATAACCGTTGGTGAAAATGCTTACACTGGTTCTGGTTCGGTAATAACAAAAGATATACCGGATAACGCTCTTGCAGTAGAAAGAGCCCCTTTAAAGATAATTCCAGACTACGCAAAAAGAAAAAAAGGAAAGAAAAAAGATGAAAGTTGTTAAGCTAGCAATTTTATCAGCAGTTTTACTGGTAATCTCAGCATTTGCAGCGGAGAAAGACCTAAAACTGTTGGATAAGATAGATATTGTTGTAAACGGCGAGCCGGTTCTCCACTCTGAAGTTAAACTCGCAAAGTACTGGTTTGGAGTTTCCTCAAGAAAAAAGGCTGCAAAAAAACTTGTAGAGCAGATACTACTAGCCCAAGAGGCAAAAAGAGCCGGATTGTCAGTATCCCCTTACGAGGTGAAAGCGGCAATAAAAGAAATAGCCCAAAGAAACGGATATGGCTCTGTTGAAGATTTTAAAAAAGCTTTAGAGCAGCAGGGAATTGCGTTTAACGAGTTTAAAAACCTTGTAAAAAGGGAGCTTTTAACCGCTAAGTACATCCAGTACGTACTAAAGCCAAAAGTTTTAAAAAACTCACTTGAAGCTATAGAAGAAACGTTTAGAGATGTTTACATCCTTTACCTATCAAAAGATGATGAAGGTTTCCCTGATAAGTACGCATACGTGAAAACCCATCTTAACCTTAAAAATTTTCAAAAGTTAGCAAAGCTTTATTCAGACGACCCAATTACAAAAAAAACAGGAGGCTATGTAGGTAATGTTAAAAAAGGTGAACTTGTAAGTTTTTTAGACAAGGCTATCTGGAAAGCAAAGCCCGGTGAGATTATTGAACTGGATAGACCAAATGGAGTTTACTTTATATATATAAAATCACAGGAAAGGAAAATGATTCCAAAATCAATACCTCCACGAGAACTCCAAAGAAAGCTAAAATCTGCTCTAGACCTAAAACTTGCAAAACTCAAGGAAAAAGCGGTAGTAAAGTATATTGATAAATCTCTGGAGCCGTAAACCATGATAAAGGGAATAATAAAAAAACTTACTGACTTTCAGGACTTATCACAGGAAGAGGTAAACTTTCTGTTTAATCAGATAATGGAAGGGAAGTTAACAGATACCCAGATTGGAGCTGTACTTGTTGCTCTAAAGATGAAAGGTGAGTCCATAGATGAGATTGCAGAAGCTGCCAGAGTAATGAGAGAAAAGGCAGTAAAAGTACCTGTAAAAGACAAAACCCATCTTGTAGATACATGTGGGACAGGCGGGGATAAGGTAGATACATTTAACGTTTCAACGATAACCGCCTTTGTGATAGCCGGTGCTGGAGCAAAGGTTGCAAAGCATGGCAACCGCTCTGTCTCTTCTAAGTGTGGAAGTGCAGACATTATGGAAGCCCTTGGGGTAAATATAGAAATGCCTCCAGAGGTAGCGGCAAGAGCTTTAGAAGAGGTAGGTTTAGCTTTTTTATTTGCACCTATTTACCATCCAGCAATGAAGAATGTAATCAGGCAGAGAAGAGAGCTTGGTATAAGGACGATTTTTAACATCCTTGGGCCTCTATCCAATCCAGCTGGAGCAAAATACCAACTTATGGGAGTGTTTGATGAAAAGCTTGTAGAGCCTTTGGCTAAGGTTTTAGTAGCCCTTGGTATTGAAAGAGGATATGTAGTTCATGGTAAAGAAGGTTTAGATGAGGTTTCCATCACGGCTGAAACGGTGGTGGGAGAGATAAACAACGGTACAGTTTCTATATACACAGTTAAACCTGAAGATTTTGGCCTTAAAAGAGCATCTTTAGACGATATCCAAGGAGGAGATATAAACTGTAATCTACAGATAGCCTTTGATATTCTAAAAGGGAGAGAAAACGGAGCAAAAACAGATTTTGTGGCTCTCAATGCAGGATTTGCGTTAAATGCAGCAGGTATTGCTGATTCAATAAAAGAAGGTGTAGAACTTGCAAAAGAAAGCATTTACTCAAAAAAAGCTTATGAAGTTTTAGAAAAACTAAGAAATATTAAAGGAGAGGTAGGCTAAATGGAATGTAAACCGCTAAAAGGAAAGCTTGCTTTTGTTACAGGCTCTAGTAGAGGAATAGGTAAGGCCATAGCTCTAAAGCTTGCTGATATGGGAGCTGATGTAATTGTTAACTACTACAAAAACAAAGAAAAAGCTGAGGAAGTTGTAAAGGAGATTGAAGAAAAAGGTCAAAAGGGGTATATCGTTCAGGCTGACTTTGGAAAAAAAGAAGACATAGACAGAGCTTTTAACGAGATTAAAGAGAAGTTCGGATATCTTGATATTTTTGTTAGTAATGCTGTTGCCTCTGGTAGGGAGGTTGTCGGTGGATTTGCACCGTTTTTAAGATTAAAGGAAAGAGGCACAAAGAGAATATACGACATCACCGTCTTTGGTTTTATCTGGTCGGTTCAAAATGCAGTGCCTCTAATGGAAGGTAGAGAAGGGAAAATCATCGCAATATCCTCTACCGGTACAAGAGATTATATGCCAAACTACGCAATCCACGGTTCAGCTAAAGCAGCATTGGAGGCTCTTGTAAGATATGCTGCGGTCGAGCTGGGTGAAAAAGGTATCAATGTAAACACAGTTTCAGGTGGACCAATAGACACAGAAGCTATACAGCTCTTTCCGAACTACGAGCAGGTAAAAGAAGGAACTATAAAACTAACTCCGCTAGGAAGAATGGGTGTTCCGGAGGATATCGCCGGTGTGGTTGGTTTCTTGTGTACCGATGATGCAAAATGGATACAGGGACAAACGATAGTTGTTGATGGAGGATTATCTCTGGTAAGGGGACGTTAGTTTTCTACTGCTCCCCTTTTTATTTGTTTGACTATAGCATCTAGCGTGCTGTGAATATCTGAAATTCCTTGATAAACACTTTTTCCAGTAGCTTTTGAAAGGCTAGGTTTATCTATATACATCTCAAGTTGAAGTAAATGCTGACCTAAGAGGTCAAAAATACTTTCTCCCCCAATATTTAATTCCTCTACAAATATAGGGAGGTTATCACTGATTGTTGGTAGGGTAAATAAAATCCAAGCTAAACTTTCAGAGGTGAGAATAAATATATCCCGTAAAACCGTTTCATCATTTATCTCTTCTGTAAGACGCATAAGGTTTGTTGCTTTTTTTAACGTCTCATTAAACTTATCAAGTATTTCTAGGCTCTTCTCATACGGGATATCCCGATTTTTTTCTACATAAGGGTTTATCTCATTTCTATTTGATATTAGAAAGTACTCTAAATCTCCTATTAAAAAACCTATATACGGGTTTACCTGCGACATACTTTTATTTTACATACTTTTCTAAAAGTTTTCTTATCTTTAACATAGTTTTTGTATGTATCTGGGAAATTCTGGACTCAGTTAAGCCTAAAACTTTCCCAATCTCCTTCATCGAAAGTTCTTCATAGTAGTAAAGGGTTATTATCAATCTTTCCCTTTCTTCTAACTCGTTAGAAATTATGTCTGTCAGGATTTCTTTCAACTGTTCTTCCTCAATATACTTGTCTGGAGTATCATCGTTTATTGCGATAATCTGCCATAGCTTTGTGGTTTCATCTTCCTCTTTACTTACTGTCTGGTCTATAGACACAAGACCGCTATTCATTACCTTTTCTGCATATCTCATGTACTCTTCTACAGACATATTAAGGTACTGGGCTATCTCTTCAGCTGTTGCCTCTCTTCCTAGTTTTTGCTCTACCTCTATTATTGCAGTTTCAATATCTCGTGCTAGCTTTCTTATGTTTCTCGGTATCCAGTCTAGCTTTCTCAGAGAGTCTATGATGTGTCCCCTTATTCTTATCTCTGCGTAGGTTGAAAGTTTTACCCCCTTAGAAGGATCATATTTTTCAATAGCATCAATAAGCCCCATTATTCCTGTTTGGATAAGGTCTTCCTCGGTAACGATAGGAGGAAGGTTTTCCTGTTTTAAGTTTTTCACTATGTACTGGATTTTTGGTAAAAATTCCATTATTAGTTTGTTTCTCTCTGCCTTTGAGATTTTCATTTTATCTCCTCCCTAGATTTTTACCATGTTTGAAAAAAACCTCTTCCAGAAGTTATCTTTTTGGGGTTTTACTTCTCCCGTTAATAAAAACTCTGCAAAGCTGCGTACATCTTCAGAAAACTTGGTGTTTGGAAACTTTTCTATGGTTAGCCATCTTTTTCTTATAGACTCGTTTACCTTTTTGTCTGCTCTAATACAGCCGTAAAACTCAAGGGTATTTCCTGTAAATCTTTCAAATATACGGTTCATCCCTAAAAAGATTTCTCTTCCCTCTCTTATGGAAGAAACCATATTTACAAGTATCCCCAGCTCCATTGTTGTAGGTTTGTACTTTGATAAAAGCCTAGCCAATGCGTAGCTGTCTGTAATAGCAGTTGGGTCTGGAGTGGTTATCACCGTTGTTCTGTCAGAAGCTAAGCAGAAATTCACAACTTTCTCATCTATACCGGCTGCAGTATCAATAAGCATAAAGTCTATATCTACAGCTATCTCCTTTAGAGAGCTCATAAGTAGTAGCTGTTCCTGCCTTGATAGGTTTGCGAGCTTTTCAATACCTGAAGATGCAGGAATAAACTTAAATCCATACTTTGATGTATACACAACTTCGTTAATATTTCTTTCTCCAGCTATCACATCTCCAAGGTTATATTTAGGTCTTTCATCTAGGAGGATATCTACATTTCCAAGAGCTAAATCCGCATCAAGGATTAAAACCCTTTTACCAAGATTTTGTAAGGCATAGGCAAGGTTTACAGTAATAGTTGATTTACCAACTCCTCCTTTTCCAGAGGAGATAGCTACAACTTGAAAACCTTGCTGTCCTTCGTCTTTTATAAGATGCTTTAATGCGTATGAATGGTTATGCATTTGCTACCTCAACCTTTTCTAAAAGGTATTTGGGTTCTTTTAAATCACTTGGAACTTGATATCCATCACAAATGAAACTTACCTTTAATGGCAGAGTCTCAACCAGTTGTAAAACTTCCTCTTTTGGAACTAAATCAACCTTTGTTAAAACGGTGCTATCTACACCCAGTACTGAAAATGCCTCAACCTCTGAATAAATAACGCTCTCTCTTTTGTCCGCACTTAGTATAAGAAGATTTTCTTTATCTTTGAGAGAGGTATATATATCAAGGATTTCAGGAATTTCTAACATATTAGATGGATAGTCAACTAGAATGTGGTTGTATGTGCTTAGAGACTTTTCAAGCTTAGAAAACTCCTCTAAACTTTTAACAGGAATACATGGAATTTGCATTAGATTACAGAAGTTCCTTAAAGCATCTATGCCTCCAACTTTAAATAGGTCTAAACTCAGGACGGCAACTTTTTTCCCTCTCTCAAACTTTAAAAGGGCTGCAACCTTTGCCAGAGTTGTAGTTTTTCCTCAGCTTACTCCACCGAAGAAGTTAATAAATCTACCGAAAAGTTTTTTGTCCTGAAATTTATTTTCACTGAGTATCTGGTTATCTATATTTACCGATTTTGCAGCCAGTATCTCAAAGGCGCCATTAATCTCTTTTATAGAAAGGATTACTGGATTTTCTCCTAGCTCCTTATATATCTTTAGCCAGCCTTCCTCTATGGTTTTAACAACAAATTTTTTTACCTGCATAAGGCAACCCCCACCATTCACAATCTACATTTTTATAAGGCAAGAGGTGTGCCAAAGCTTAAAACGCTGATTTTATGAAGTTTGTCATAGACAGGGTGCAATCTTTTTTATGCACCACTATAGGTAGATGATAGCTGTTGCTATAGAGTAGCTTTTTTCATGGGCTAGAGATAGAGTGATATTAAAGGCTTTCTCAGGCTTTTCTGTTAGGTGCAGTAAAATTTCTGCAGGTTCTCCGGTTTTCCCAAGAATTTCTATCTGTTGTAGTCTTAAGGTCTTTCTAAATGCCTGATAGTACGCCTTTATAGCAGCCTCTTTTGCTGCAAATCTAGCTGCTAGACACTGGACGTAGGTTTTTCTGTTTAAACAGTACTCAAGTTCTTTCTGGGTGTATACACGGTTTAAAAAGCGATTTCCTAATCGTTCTATAGCCTTTTTTATTCTCTCGTTTTCAACTATATCTGTTCCTACGTAGATTTGCATCTTTGTATTATCTCATCGGTTATATCTTCAGGAGTTTTACCCTCAGCTTTTATGTGAATATGGGCTTGCTTGTAAACCTTTTTTCTATCTTCATAAAGTTTTTGGATATTTTCTAAAGGTTGGTTTAGTAGTGGACGGTTTGTATCGTTTTCACATCTTTTTAGTATCTCATCTAGAGATACGTCTAACCAGACTACTTTTCCGCTTTTTTTCATCTTTCCCATATTATCTGGATTAGCCCCTAAGCCTCCTCCTGTTGAAACCACAAAACCATCTTTTTGAGTAAACTTTTCAATCTCCTTTTTTTCTAAATCTCTAAAATGCTTTTCCCCATAATTTTCAAAAATTTCAGGTATTGTTAAGCCAGTGTTTTTTTCTATCTGACTGTCTATATCAACAAACTTTAATCCAAGTTTTTCAGCTAGTATCTTCCCAACGGTAGATTTTCCACTACCCATAAAACCTACAAGGAAGATGTTTCCTTTCAATCCAGTTTCCCTGCTAGTTTTTTTAAATAAAGTAAACCGATATTATAAGATTTTATCACTGTCAAAAGGTTTATTTTTGTGGTATCAAAGTTTTTTCTTGCCTCTAGAACTTCTATGATTGATGCAAGACCATTTTTATACCTTTCTGTGGATAGGTTTAACGCTTCTTTTGCTGCTTGAAGATTGGTGTTTAGTGCCTTTATCTGTTGCTTTAGGAACTTTAGCGTTTGTAGCTGTTTCTTGTACTCGGTTTTTAGGTACAAAACCTTGTCCCTGTACTGGATAAAAAACTTTGCTGCCTTTGTTTTTGATTCAACTTTTTTCGCTAAGGATTTTCCTCCATCGTATATATTCCAGTTTAAGCTTAGAGTTGCAACGTATCCTTTACGTACCACCTCTGCCAATGATGGAAAGTCCTTTGTGTTGTAAAGCTCGTAGCTAAGTTTAAGATTAAGCCTTGGGTAAAGATCTGCAGTATAAAAATCCCCTTCTAGATTTGAGATTTGTTTTTGTAGCAAAAGAACTTTTAACTGAGGATTATTTTTTAAGTTCTCGGGTTTGGGAATGGGAATATTTAAAAGCTTTAGCCTTTCTTTGATAAC
>JALUFA010000090.1 GCA_027052485.1 Hydrogenothermaceae bacterium | reverse complement strand
CTCGGCAATGTTAGATTTGTTAATGCCTCCATCCATCTCGATTAGAACGTCTGTTCTTCCTGTTTCCTCCATAAGTCTTTTCAGTTTTTCTACCTTCTTTAGGGTTTGAGGTATAAACTTCTGTCCTCCAAATCCAGGGTTTACGGACATAATTAAAACGTAATCAACAAAATAGATAATTTCTTCTAATGTATTAACAGGCGTTGCCGGATTTAAAACAACACCAGCTTTTGCACCTAACGATTTTATCTTTTCAACAAGTCTGTGGGAGTGGATGGTTGCATCCATGTGAAAGGAAATCATATTAACTCCAGCTTTAACAAAGTCCCCCACATACCTTTCAGGCTCAACAATCATCAGGTGGGCGTCAAACGGTAGGTCGGTGATAGGCCTAATCTTTTCTATAACTGGCATCCCAAAGGTTATATTGGGAACGTACCTACCATCCATAACATCAAGATGTATAATATCAGCTCCTGCTTCTTCTGCCTCTTTTATCTGTTCTCCCAGTCTAGAAAAGTCAGCAGATAAAATAGATGGAGCTAGTAGTTTTACATCTTTCATAAAAAACCTCCTTGATAAGGATAGATAAAGCTCATATAATGTTAAATAATATTCTAATATAATAATTTCACCATCTTATATAAAGAGGTCGATAATGTCCGAAAAAACAGAAACAAAAAAAGAAGAAATCATAGTAGATACAGACCACTGGAAAGATGAAGAATGGTTAGAGGAAAACGCAGAGTTATTAAAAGCATTAGCACACCCAAGTAGACTTAAAATCATAGGATTTTTAAGCTCTGGGAAAAAATGTGTAAAGCATATATGGGAGGCGTTAGATTTACCTCAACCTAACGTTTCCCAACACCTTTCGGTACTAAGGAATAAAGGTATCCTTGGCTACAAACGTGAAGGTTCTATTGTGTGCTATTATATTAAAAATAAAAAAGCTTTGAAAATTTATAAGTTATTAGTAGAGGAGGAATAAAAATGGCTGGAAAAGTTTGTGAACTAAACGAACAAAACTGGGAACAGGAAGTTTTAAATTCTGATGTTCCTGTATTAGTAGACTTTTGGGCTCCATGGTGTGGTCCTTGCAGACTTATAGCTCCTATCATTGAAGAACTGGCTGAAGAGCTAGAAGGAAAAGCAAAAGTTTGCAAACTAAACACTGATGAGAACCCTAACATTGCCATGAGATACGGAATTAGAGCTATTCCTACAATCATGGTATTCAAAAACGGGCAGGTTGTAGACACAAAAGTTGGAGTTCAGCCTAAAGAAGTTCTAAAAAGCTTACTCGTTTAAGGTAGGATTTTGACAGTAGAGATACATCCAACAGCAATAGTTTCAGATAAAGCAAAACTCGGGGTCAACGTAAAAGTTGGCCCTTTTTCTATTATTGAGGACAATGTAGAGATTGGAGATAACACCGAAATCTCCTCTAACGTAAAAATCAAAGATTTCACTACTATAGGCAACAACTGTAAGATTTTTGAAGGGGCAATTATAGGAAATATTCCTCAACATCTTGGTTTTGAAGGTGAAGAGAGTTTTGTAAAGATTGGAAATAATGTTGTAATCAGAGAGTACGTTACAATCCACCGTGGAACAAAGTTTGACGATGGTATAACCTCAATAGACGATAACACTTACTTAATGGCATACGTACACATCGCCCATGACTGTAAAGTAGGAAAGAACACAATCCTAGCAAACAATGTCACCCTTGCAGGCCACGTCAGAATAGGAAATAACGTTTTTATAGGTGGATTAACACCAATCCATCAGTTCTGTAGAATAGGCGATTATGCAATGGTTGGCGGAGCCTCGGCCGTTGATAAAGATATTCCTCCATTTACAAGGGCATCAAAAAACCATGCAAAGCTTTACGGCTTAAACCTTGTAGGATTAAAGAGACATAGGTTTGATAGAGAAACGATTAAAGTATTAAAGGAAGCTTATAAGATAATTTTCTTAAAGTCAGCGACCTTGGAAGAAGGAATCAAAGAAGCACTAGCCACACTTCCACACATCCCCGAGCTAATACAACTGGTAGATTTCATAAAAACCTCAAAACGGGGAATAGCCCCAGACGCAACAAAAAAGAAAACCTAACATTATGAAGATAGCCCTTATTGCCGGACAGGGGGAGCTACCTTTAGAGTTTGCAAAAAACGCCGTATCAAAAAATGAAAACCTCGTTATCTATGCTATTAAACACCTAACAGATAAAAAACTATCAAAGTTAGCCCCGACTGTATGGCTTCACTTTGGAGAAGCCCAAAAACTTATAGACTCTATGAAAAAAGAAGGTATAACCCATTTTGTTATGCTGGGACGTATCCACCACTACTCATTAATCTTTTCTTTCCATAAATTAGACAAAAGAGCGAAACAGTTTCTTGGTAAACTTAAAGATAAAAGAGCAAAAACGATACTTGAAGGAGTTATAAAAGAGCTGGAGGAAGAAGGTTTTAAAGCGCTAGACCCTACCCCCTACCTTGAAAACCTGCTTGTAGAGGAAGGTTTGATTAATAGTGTACCTTTAGAAAAAGAGTTTCTAGAAGATGTAAAGTTTGGAATGAAGATGGCAAAAGAGATAGCAAAACTTGATATAGGCCAAACGGTAGTGGTTAAAGACAAGATAGTTGTAGCAGTTGAGGGTCTGGAAGGTACAGATAAATGTATCCTAAGGGGAGGAGAGCTTGCAGGAGAAAACACAGTTGTGTGTAAAGCAGCCAGAAAAAATCAAGACATGAGATACGATGTTCCAGTTATAGGACTAAAAACCTTAAACAGTTTAAAAAAAGCCAAGGCAAAAGTTCTTGCAGTAGAAGCGGGAAAGACCTATCTTCTTGATAGAGAAAAGTTTATAAAAAAAGCTGATAAGCTTGGTATTTCTGTAATCGGTGTAAAACTAGATGACAGTTGATGAGTACATCAGTCAAGTTGAAAAGTTCTTTTTAGCCGAACGGGGAAGCTTCTCATTTCTTTCAGCAAAGGATATCCAGACTGTAGAACACTGGTACAAGGAAAATGTGCCACTTGAGGTTATAACCGAAACCCTCTCAAACGAGCTAAAAAAGTATCCTCCACGAAAGAGAAAAAAAGTACCTCTTTTTATATTCGAAAAAAAAATCTTAGAAGAACATCAAAAAAGATTAGAAAGAAAAAAGCATATTACTAAAAATTCAGTGAATGATAAATGGAGAACGATTGTTGATGAGCTAAAACTAAATCCAGACATTTTAAACATTCCTGAAAACTACAAGGGAGATATTAGCCTATTACTAGAAGAAAGAGTGATAAGAGAAATATGGAATAAACTCTCAAAAGAGAAAAAGCAGGAACTTATAGATTTTGCAAAAAGACGGCTAAAAAGTTTAAACCTAAAACCTGAAGAGAAACAGGAGTATTTAAAGGATACCGTCTACAGCCTTATAAAAGAGCAACTTCAAAAGAGGTATAATATTTAGTCTACCAAAATAAATCTTTGGAGTAAAAAAGATGATTAAACTTAATATAGAAAATATTGGTGAGTTTGAATTTGAAGATGGCATTACACTTAGAGATATACTTGACGCCCTTGAAGAAGATTACAAA